>NZ_JBFTLQ010000014.1:0-112745 GCF_056396525.1 Cupriavidus sp. 05T41 | reverse complement strand
CTGCTTCCCGGTGCGGATCATGGCTGTCTTCTACTTGAGTGAATCGACTTCGCGGGGATGCGATGCGATCTGGTGCTGCGGTGATGGTGCGGTGGCTGTGCGCGCCAGACGCCTGCGCTCAGGCAGCGACGGGTTGCGTGGTGGCATAGGCGCGCTGGCAATAGACCAGCGGCGAAACGGCGTCGGCGTGGCTGGCCGCCAGCACATGCGCGATGAATATGCTGTGGCTGCCGACCTCGTAGGACTCCGCCACGCGGCAGTCCAGCGTCACGCTGGCGGCCTGGCTGCATGGCGCGCCGGTCTGCAAGGTGCCCCAGTCCCCGTTGGCGAAGCGCTCCGGCATGGGCAACGCACCGGCCCCGGCGAACACTTGCGACACGGCGGACTGCGCGGACTGCAGCCAGTTCACGCTGAGCACGCCGTTGGTCTTGATGACGGCATTGGCGTAGCTCTTGCGGTTGATGCAGACCAGCACCGTGGGCGGGTTGTCGCAGACCGAGCACACCGCCGAGCAGGTGACACCGGCCACGCCGGCAGCACCGTCGGTGGCGATCACGGTCACCGGCGTGACGGCCTTGGCGAGTGCTTCGCGGAAGGCCTGCGCCGTGATGCCGGGATGCGCGTCGGGCGTCTGGTCATGCGCGGTGTCGTGGGCTGCAAAGGGAAAGCCTGGCATGGTAGATCCTCCTTTCGTGGACATTGCCCGATGCTGGGGAAGTCTTCGCACCATCATCGGGAAGAACACTGCATGTCTGTCTCTGGTGCGCTTTTGTGTGTGCGTCCGGCGCGCATCTCGCGGCTTCCTGTGTTCAAGGCCGTGCGTTGAAAGTAGACTAAATGGAATGCCGGCCTTCTACTATCGAGACGAAGTCATGGACACTATTCCTTCGCGGAATGAAGACGAACTGGGCCTCCATCACCTGCAGGTATTCGAGGTCCTGCTAGCCGAGCGCAGCCTGACCAAGGCCGCGCGCGTGCTCAATCTCACGCAGCCTGCGCTGAGCAAGACGCTGGCGCGGCTGCGGCTGTATTTCGGCGATCCCCTGTTCGTGCGCGTGGCGCTGCGCATGGAGCCCACGCCCAAGGCGCTGGCGCTGGCCGAGCCGGTGCGCGGCATCCTCGAGCGCATGCGCGCGCTGCGCTCGGACCACGTGCCGTTCGATCCCGCCAAGGCGGAGCGCACCTTCAGTTTTTTCATCACCGATGCGGGCGTGGCGCAGATGCTGCCGCCGATCATCAACCACCTCGGCATCGCGGCGCCACGCGTGCGCGTGCAGGCCGTGAACTGCGATGCGCAGCACATCGACCTGTGGCTGGAGTCGGGGCTGGTGGATATCGCGGTCGGCTCGTTTCCCAACCTCACGCAAGGCGTGCGGCGGCAGCCGCTCTGGCGCGAACGCTACGTGGCGGTGACGCGCGCCGGCCATCCGCGCCTGGGCCCGACGACGGACCTGGCGGAATTCGCGGCGGAGAAACACGTGCTGGTCACGGCGGCCGGCACCGGGCACGAGCACCTCTCCATCGAGCGCGCGCTGGAGGCTGTCGTGCCGCGCGAGAACATCGTCTGCCGCGTGCCGATGTTCACCGCGGCGGCGATGATCGTCAGGCATTCCGATGCAGTGGTGATGCTGCCGATGACGCTGGGCACAGTGCTGGCGAGGGACATGGGGCTGCAAATGGTGGAGTCGCCGCTGACGCTGCCCAGCATCGAGATCGCGTTGTACTGGCACGATCGCGTGCACCGCGAGGCGGGCAACCAGTGGATCCGCTCGGTGCTGCGCACGCTGTTCCAGCGGCAGGATGCGGCGCGGCCGGAATAGGGGCGACGCCTTACAGGTAAACCCTTCGGCGAGCGCCGGTTATAGTCTTTATGCTCGGGCCCGCGCTGGAAGCGCAGCGTTTCACGCCATAGCATTCGCTGCATGCGTCCCGGGCGTGTTGCCCCGGTCGTTCACGCGGATGCCTACCGTGCGGGAGACGAATCCATGAGAGTCATCACCGAAGCAAGCGAATTCGCGCCACGCGGCGCGGTTGTGTCCATCGGCATGTTCGACGGCGTGCACCGCGGACACCGGCGCGTGCTGTCGCTGCTGCGCGCGCGCGGCCGGCAGGCCGGGCTGCCCGCCGTGGTGGTGACGTTCGATCCGCACCCGCGCGCCGTGGTCCATCCCGACGGGCCGCCGCCATTGCTGTCGAGCCTGGACGAGCGCCTGGCCCTGCTGGCTGCCACCGGCGACGCCGATGCCTGCCTGGTCCTGCGCTTCGACAGGCAGCGCAGCGCGCAGGCCGTGGAGGACTTCGTGGGCACCACGCTGGCCGGGCAACTGGGCATGCGCGCGCTGGTGGTGGGCGAGAATTTCGCATGCGGACGGGGCCGCAAGGGCAAGGTCGACTACCTGCGCATGCTCGGGGCGCTGTGGGGATTCGCGGTGGAGCCCGTGCCGCTGCGCGGGCCGGCGGAGGCCGTCGCGGGCAATCATTGCTCGTCGAGCGAGACGCGCCGCCTGATCCAGCTTGGCGAAGTCAGGGCAGCCGCGGCACTGCTGGCGCGACCGCACGAGATCAGCGGTGTCGTTGCCGCGGCGCAGGCGCCATCGGCGCTGCAGGTGATGTTGCCGCAAGGCATGTGCATGCCGGCCGCGGACGACTACGCCGGCGCGGTGCGGTGCGCGGGGCGCGCGCTGCCATGGACTCCGGCGATCCTGCGCGTGATCCCGGCATCCGCTGGCGGCATGCGCGCGGTGCACCTGCTCACGCGCGAAAACATCGATGCAGCCTGCGGCGAGCGCATGACGCTGCGTTTCTTTCACCGCGCCAACGAACTGGCGCAGGTGGAGGAGCTGGCCGCGGCGTGAGCGGCCGCGCGGCGCATCGCGATGATTGCCGCCAACCGCGTTGCGCCCTTACAGGGCCGCACCCTGTGCGGGCGCGGGCTTCGCGGCGAGCGTGGCCGACCGGGCTTGCGCTCCGGCGGTGCTGTTCCTGGTGATGAGGCTGGTGATCTCTGCATCGGCCTGCTTGGCGTAGCCGCAATAGACGTCGGTGCTGTATGCGGTCTTCCTGACCGCGCCGGGCTGTGCGCGGTCACGCTTGGTGGTATCCATGTCGGCCTGCATGGACAGGCCGGTCTGCAGCGAGCCGCGCGCCACGTAGTCTTTCTGACCTGTCAGATAATGGCCTGAAAAAACCCGAGCTCAGGCCGCGAACGCGAACTTGTCGAGCAGGCGCAGGAATTCTTCAAACTCGGCCGTGCTGAAATCCTTCAGGCGCGCGTTCAGCACTTCGGGAGCGATCTCGGGAATCCGTGCGGCCACGGCGCGGCCCTTGTCGGTCAGTTCCAGGTTGACCACGCGGCGGTCTTCGATACTGCGCGAGCGGGCCAGCAATCCCTTCTGTTCCAGCTTGTCCAGCATGCGGGTCATGAGGCCGGAGTCGATGACCAGGAGCTTGCTCAGCTCAAACGGCGTGGTCGCCGTCCCGCGCGAGAGCGACAGCACGATGCCCATTTGCTGGGCGGTGATGTCCAGTTCCTTGAGCGCCGCATCCATTTCCATCAGCACGAGGTTACGGGCCTTGTTGAGGAAGAACCCGACACTTTGCGTGAGGTTGAAGCTCTCGTTGGTGTAATGCCTCATCGTCTTTCCCCCTCGTTCGTCGTTGCGCTGTCTGGATAGTATTTGCGCAGTCAGATAATTGCAAGGTCAGAATCTACGTTTCATTCGTTGGCGGGGGGTGTGCCGGAGTATGAGGCCGTCATGGCACCTGGATGCCCGGTGCCGCTGGCTACGGCGCCTGGCCCGGCCGGCGAAGCGGCTGGCGGGAGAATCCCCGAAACATGGCGATGACGGTGCCGGGGGTGGCGCAACCGAGGGCCTGCGCGACCGCTTCGCGGGTTGTCCGAAGACGGCGATCCGGCTAGGGAAGTCGTGCCGGGCACGGCCGGAGACGCGAGCGGCGAGAGCGTATCTTCGCCGGCGAGCGCGAATCCGCCGCTGGCGGTTGGCTGGGGAAGGGGGATTGGACGGAAGAAGGAAGCCTGGCCTCCGGAAGAATACCGGCGGCCAGGCCTGGATCGCCGCGCCGCGCGCGCGGCGATCCAGAATGCAACCTGGAATCGCGGTGTCCGCGAGATCAGCGCGACGCCCTTATTGGGACTTTGCGCCGTCAGTGTACGGGTCGGGCTTGCCGGCCTTGGCGCCGTCGGTGTAGGGGTCGGGCTTGCCAGCCTTGGCGCCGTCGGTGTACGGATCGCGCTTGCCCTGCGTAGCGTTCAGGTCGGACCGCGTGGATTGCTTGGCACCGTCCGTGTAGGTATCGAACTTGCCGGATTTCGCGCCGTCTGTGTAAGTGTCGAATTTGCCGGTTTTGGCGCCGTCGGTGTAGGGATCGGCTTTCTTTTGCTGGCCATAGCTCGCGCCAGAGGCCACAGCGGCGGCGACCAGTAACGTCATTGTGAGTACTTTGCGCATCGTTTGCTCCAGGAGTAATGACAGAATGCATTGGGACCAGCCATCGGCGCCTAGCCGACGGTCGTCCTAGCCTATGCTGTGTGTCGCACAGTTAAATCGTAGGAGCGAAACCGGGGAGGCCGTAGGAAAACGTTGTAAGTGCTTGTTGCTTGATGCGCGAACCGCCATTGGCACCGCTTGATGTGCCTCTTGTGGAATATAAAGGGGTACCAAGGGAGGCTGAAGCGTTTCATGCGGTGCATGGATGGCCGTTGATCCGATTCCGTAAGAGGCTTCCCAAAGATTCTTCTGAAAACTCCTTGACTATCTATCTACCAGTAGGTAATATTCTGCTCATGGAAGCCACTGCTCCGCCCCAGCAAGAAAGCTGAAGCAGGAAAGAGGATCCAGCGCAGTACCGGGGACACCCCGTTTTTTTTGGCCAGACAGTCTATCTACTAGTAGATAACAGCCAGGGGAAGCGAAGGACTCCAGAGCGCCTTACCGATTCGATGTCCGCCCCAAGCGCGGATCCTCAAAGTGAAATGGAGAACATCATGAACGCCAAGCTCATCGCCAAGACCCTCATCACCGCCGCTACCCTTGCCGCCGCTTTCGCTGCCGGCCAGGCACAAGCCTCGGGCCCCAAGGACAGCAGCTTCGCCGGTGACAAGTACGGCTATGTGTTCCGCACCGACGCCCGCAACGCTTTCACCGACGGCGCCCGCAACGGCAGCCGCGATGCCTTCACCGACGGCGCCCGCACCGGCAACCGCGATGCCTTTACCGACGGTGCCCGCACCGGCAAGTTCGACCCGTACACCGAAGGTGCCCGTATCGTGGCCGGCCTGGACCGCGTCGGCGTGTCGGCCAGCCCGGCGCGCAACGGCAGCCGCGATGCCTTTACCGACGGCGCCCGCAACGGCAACCGCGACGCCTTCACCGACGGCGCCCGCACCGGCAACCGCGATGCCTTTACCGACGGCGCCCGCACCGGCAAGTTCGACCCGTACACCGAAGGTGCCCGTATCGTGGCCGGCCTGGACCGCGTCGGCGTGTCGGCCAGCCCGGCGCGCAACGGCAGCCGCGACGCCTTCACCGATGGCGCCCGCAGCGGCAACCGCGATGCCTTCACCGATGGCGCCCGCACCGGCAAGTTCGATGTCTTCACCGAAGGCGCCAACGCCTGAACACAGTCGGAGATGGTTCCGGATCGCGACAGGGGGTAGCCGGCAAGTGCCGGCTATCGCACCCGGTGGGGCGTCCGGCTGGCAATTGCTACTAGTCTGGAGTGCATGATGAATCTACGAGACAGCTTCCTGATCGTGGTCGGCTGGGTCGGGCTCTGCCTGGTCAGCGGCTCTATGGTCACGGTGGTCGCCCAAGTGCTGCCTTCCTGAGCAGCCTGGGTGGCTTTTTGCGACTGCACATGGAATTGGCTTGAGGATCTATCGACAGATAGATAAGATCACGCTATGAAAACGCAATCCGTACGCGAACAACTGCTCGAACATACGCTGGTGCTGATCCGCCGCCGTGGTTTCAACGGCTTCAGCTATCGCGATCTTGCCGAGCTGGTCGGGGTAAAAACCTCGAGCATCCACTATTACTTCCCCGCCAAGGACGACCTGGTGCTGGAAGCGGTGAAGGAATACAGCGCACGCGTCACAGAGCGGATCCGCAACATCGACGCCAGCCTGCCGCCGCATGCCCAAGCCGAGGTGTACCTCAGCTTCCTGCGCAATGCCGCCTGCGGTGACCAGATCTGCCTGGCTGGCATGTTGTCGACCGAAACCCTGTGCCTGCCCGAGACGGTACACGCCGAGCTCAAGACGTTCTACCGCATGAACGAGAACTGGCTGATGGGGTTGATCGAACGCGCGCAGAAGGACTACGACAAGGTCTACCTGGTACCGCCGAAGGCGCTGGCGCAAGTGATCTACGGTGCTTTGCAGAACGGCCTGGTAGTGGCACGCCTGTTCGGCGCGCCCGAACGGCTGGAGGCGGCAGCGCAATTGCTGATGGCTTCGCTGTCGGAGTAGAAGTCAGACCAGGCTAGGAGTCAAACCTCGCACGCCAGTCAAGCAGGAAGGGAAACAGGCAGGACGGCAGACAAGCAGGAAGGCAGGCGCTGAGTTGCGTAGTGTCGCCTGCCCGGTACTACCCGGGACAAGAAGGTTGTCGGAGTTCAGGCGCTGAACCCCGACAGCCTTTTTTCATTTGCGGCGCGCGCGGGCGCCTCCGGCAAGACTCACGCTACTTGCGTTCCACCGCGCGCCAGAACCCGCCATCCTCCACCACAGCCCCGTCGACGACCAGTTTGTTCAGGTGCGCGAGCAGGGAGCGCTGTGCCACCGGCAGCATGCGCTCCGGCACATCGTCGTACACGCGCAGCAGCAGGACTTCGAGCGCACTGTCGCCAAGGTCACGCAGCGCGTTCAGCACCTTGGCCTCGCGCTGCAGCCGGTGCCGGATCAGCGTGCGGATCGCATCGGCTGGCTTTGCCATCAGGAACCCGTGTCCCGGCGCCAGCCACTCCAGGTCCTCCTGCTGCAACGCGGCCAGCGATGCCAGGTAGGCGTGCATGTCGCCGTCGGGCGGATTGATGACAACGGTGGAACCCTGCATCACGTGGTCGCCGGTGAACAGGGTTTTTTCCTCCTCCAGCAGGAAGCACAGGTGATTGGAGGCATGGCCCGGCGTGTGGACTACGCGCAGGGTGCAGTCCCCGCCCAGCGCCAGCCGTTCGCCGTGCTCCAGGACGCGGTCCGGCCGGAAGGTCTGGTCCTGGCGCGGTGTGTCCGGCGCGGGCCGGCCGAGCACGGGCGCGCCGGTGGAGGCCTTCAGCTTCGGCGTGCCCGGGGAGTGGTCGAGGTGGGTATGGGTGGCCAGGATCCAGCGCACCGGTCCGGGCGCCGCGGCTAGCACGGCGGCCAGGTGAGCCTCGTCGTCCGGGCCCGGGTCGATCACCGCCCATTCGTTGGTGGCGGGATCGCCCACGAAATAGGTGTTGGTGCCGGGACCCGTCATCACGCTGCCGTTGCCGGCGGTCACGCGCCATACGCGGTCGGACAGGCGCATGGCCAGGCCGGTCGCCAGCTCGTAGCGAGCATGGCCTTCTCCATGCGGGTCGATGCGCTCGATCTCGGCATAGGGCGGCTCGCTCGGCAGCACGGGGCGCAAGCCACCGCTGCCCTGGGCCAGGCGCGGCATGATGCGCGCCACGCCACGCAGCTGCGCGGCATGGTCGAAGCACGCTTGCGCCGTCTCGAAGCGGGCAATCGCGGTGAGCGTGCGCCGGGTCACCGGCACGAACTTGTAGCCCTTGGCGGCGTCGAGGGCGTCGCTCGGGCGCACCCAGATATGCTCCATCGCTTCATCGCCATCGTGCACGGCAGTCTGGCCTGCCGGCGCCAGGGCGACGAAAAAGCGGGTATCGAAGCGCTTGGGCAGGCCGGGCGGCGTGAGCCAGTGGCTGTGATAGGCGAGGCGGTCCACCGCCAGGCGCACGTCGAGGCGCTCGCAGATCTGCGCCATGCCGGGCCCGCCGCTGCGGGCGGACTGGCGCAGCCAGCCATGCTGTTGCGCATCGCGCGCCTGCAGCGCATCGAGCCCGACCAGCGTGCCGGCGGAATCGCTTGCGAACAGCAGGCCGGCTTCTTCGAAGCATTCGCGCACTGCCGCGAGGTAGAAGTCCAGTCCGCCGTCGGGGACGCCGAGGCGCTGGCTTGCCGCCGCGTCGTCCAGGCCGGCACAGAATGCATGCAGGCTCCGGTCCTGGGGGTCCAGCGTGCCGCCGGGAAAGACGAAGGCGCCGCTGCTGCGATCGTCGTTGCGCTCGGGACGGCGCACCATCAGGACTTCCATGCCTTTGGCACCGTCGCGCACGACCAGGATGCTGGCTGCGTGACGCAGGGAGGAGGGACGTGATGCCGGGGGGGATCTGGGTACGGAATGTGGGGCGTTGCCGCTCTTTTGTTCTTCGCTCATGTCTGGCGGATGTCTCGGTGTGCTGGCAGGGTCAGGCCATAGTGTAGCGGCATCGCCCGGTTATGCCACCGAGGGAAAGCGAGACATGGCTCGCGATGCCTTGCCATGTAATGTGTGGTGCCACGGCGCCGGCTCGCGCATGCCGGGCCCGGCGCGCCTCGGCGATGTCCCGGCTGGCGCGCGAGAAGGCGGGGCCGCCGCGTCTGTCCGCAGTGGTCCGGGGAATCGATAAAGGCGGAGGCATGCTTTGCCGCCTAACATGCAGTCAAAAGCCGGCGCCGATCCGGCCGGATCCACGGGAGGAGGGAAGATGAACCGCAAAGGCCTGATCGATGCAGCCGAAGTCCTGGAAGACCTGGCGGCCGGCCTGCAGCCGGACCACGGCCGCCTGGCCGCGGGGGCCCATGCCCTGGGCGCCATGCATGCCGATCATCCGTCGTGGCGCGATATGACGGACGCCGCCTTCGGCCTGCAGGCGCTGGCCGCCGGCGGCGCGCTGGACCTGGACCAGAAGGGGCGCGCCCGCGCCGCCCGGCTGGCCGAGGTGGTGCGCAGCCTGGTGGACTCGCTCTAGGCGGCAGGGCAGGCGGCAGGCCAGGCGGCACAGGGTGCGCTGCCGGCCCGGCCTGGCTGGACTGCCTAGAAGGCCACCATCGCGAAGTCCTCCTTGCCGACGTCGCACAACGGGCAGCGCCAGTCATCGGGGATATCCTCCCAGCGCGTGCCGGGCGCAATCCCTTCCTCGGGCAGCCCGGCGGCTTCGTCATAGACCCAGCCGCAGATGATGCACACCCACTGCCTGAACTCGATGGCGTTGGAGGGCGACGTCGGTTCTTGCTCCACGGCGGCGTCTTGCGTCGCAGCCGGCGCGGGCGCAGCCGCGACAGCGGGCTCGTCCAGGCTGAATACCAGCGGCGCGGCCGTGCCTTGCCCGGGTGCGGCCAGCTTTTCCTGCAGCAGGGTCAGGAGCCGTTGCGCCTCTTCGGCGGTGAGGTCGATCCAGTACGGGTCTCCCGCACCGTCGTTCAAGCGCGCGGGGGAAAACTGCAGTTCTACTGCGGTGCCTTTCTTGTACATGCCTATGGAAATGAATGCGCGGCCGCCCGGTGGCAGGTCACGCGCGGGGCGGAGCGGAATTGGCGGTGGAGCGACCCCTGCCCGGGTCGGATAGCCCCAGCGGCCCGGCCAGCCATTGCTGGAAATCGGCGACGACATTCTCGTTCAGTTCGTGGCCGATCGGGTAGCGCCGCAAGCTGTGCGCGACGCCGAGTGCATCCAGCCACTGGCCGGCGCGTTGCGCCCAGGTCACGGGCAGCTTGTTGTCGAATTCGCCATGGGCGATGAACGCGGACAAGCCGGCGAGCGCCGCGCGAGGCGCGATATGGGGTTCGATCTCGGGCAGGATGCGGCCGCTCAGCACGGCGAAGCCGGTCACGTCGGCGGGCGCGCTGAGCGCCACGCCGGCGCTCATGATGCCTCCCTGGCTGAAGCCGCCGATCACCGTGCGCACGGGCGGTGCGTCATCTTCCGCGCCCTCCGCGCGGTCCAGCGCATGCAGGGCCCGCACCAGCGTGATCAGCTGGCGGCGGCTGCGGTCCGCTTGCGCGGCGTCGATGGCGGGCGCGCCGCCCTGGAAACTGACTTCGAAGAAGCCATACTGGCCCGGCGCGAACGTGAGCGGCCCGCGCACGAGCACGACCTGCACGCGCGGATCGGTCAGCGCGGCCAGGCCGGCGAGGCTGGTCTCGTTGCTGCCGACGCCGTGCAGCAGGATCAGGCGACCTGCGGGTGCGGCGGCAGGGTGGGCCTGACGCAGACGGTAGCGCAGCCCGCTGGCGGAATCTTCGGTCTGGGGGCCGATCTCGGCACTGCCTGGCAGCATGGGATCTCCTTGGTCAGGCCGCGACCGGCGCGGCGGCGGCCTGCGGCTGGCCGAAGACATAGGACTCCATCGACAACACGCCGTAGTCGATGCCGCCGTCGATCACCTGCAGCGCTTCGCCGGCCACGGCCGCGCCGACGGCCACCAGCAGCGGCAGGAAATGCTCGTCGGTGGGATGCGCGCGGGCGGCATCCGGCGCCAGCCGCCGATAGTCGAGCAACGCGGCGGTATCGCCGTCCTGCATGGCCTTGCGTACGGCTTCGCGCACCCAGGCCGTGAACCTGGCGACGTAGGGCGCATCGGTGCCGTCGCGGCCGCGGAACTCGTAGAGGTTGTGCGTCATGCTGCCCGAGGCCACGATCAGCACGCCCTGGTCACGCAGCGGCGCGAGCGCGCGCCCCAGCGCCAGTGCGCCGGCCGGGTCCAGCGGCTGGGGCAGCGAGACCTGGAACACTGGCACATGGGCATCCGGGTACAGATGCCGGACCGGCACCCAGGCGCCATGGTCCAGGCCGCGCTGCGGATCGGCACGGGCAGGGATGCCGGCCTCGCCCAGCAGGGCCACGGTGCGCATGGCCAGGTCGGGATGCCCCGCCACCGGATAGCGCAGCGCGTACAAGGCCGGGGGGAAGCCGCCGAAATCGTGGATGGTTTCCGGGCGTTCGGTGGTCGTCACGCCAACGCCGCCGCGCGTCATCCAGTGTGGCGACACCACCAGCACGGCCTTCGGCGTGGGCAGGGCGCGGCCTAGCGCGGTCAGTTGCGGGCCTGCCAGGCCAGGCTCGATGGCAAAGGTGGGTGCGCCGTGCGAAACGAACAGGGCGGGAAGTGCGGCTGACATGAATACGCTCCGATGGGCCGCGGCACGCCGGCTTGCGCGGGCGTCATGGCCGATTTCGATGGCGCAAGTGTATTAGCTTCGCTGGCCACGATAAACGGCAATCCATGTGATATATAGTCTCGAAAATCGGGACAATCGAATCAAGAGACGAGGACGCCATGGACCGGGCCCTGGAAATGAGTGTGTTCGCCGCGGTGGTCGAGGCGGGCAGCTTTGTCGGAGCGGTGGAGGGCCTGCGCATGTCGAAGGCCGCGGTGTCGCGCCATGTGGATGCGCTGGAGCAGCGTCTGGGCGTGCGGCTGTTGCAGCGCACCACCCGCCGCCTGTCGCTGACCGAGGAAGGCAGGATCTTCTACCAGCGTGCCAAGGAAGTGCTCGGCGCGCTGGACGATGCCGAAGCCGAGATCACCTCGCGCACGCGCGAGCCGAGCGGGCTGATCCGCATCAACGTGCCGCTGACCTTCGGCATCATGCATCTCGCGCCGCTGTGGAGCGCCTTCATGGAAGCGCATCCGCAGGTCGATCTGGACATTACCCTCAACGATCGCGTGGTGGACCTGGTCGACGAAGGCTATGACATGGCCGTGCGCATCGGAGATATGCCAAGTTCGGCACTGATCAGCCGCCGGCTTGCCGGCACCCGCATGACCCTGTGCGCCTCGCCGGCCTACCTGCAGCGGCACGGCGAGCCGCGCCATCCGCATGAACTGGCGAAGCACCGCGTGCTGGCATACGCCAACTGGTCCGGCCGCGACGAATGGCACTTCGAAGGCCCGGATGGCAAGGTGAGCGTGAGCACCCGCGCGCGCGTCTATGCCAACAACGGCGACACCTGCCGCGCCATCGCGCTGGCGCACGGCGGCATCATGCTGCAACCCAGTTTCCTGCTGCAGGAAGACTTGCGCAGCGGCGCGCTGGTCGAGCTGATGCCGGCATATCGGGCGGGCGAACTGGGGGTCTACGCCGTCTACCCGACGCGCAAGCAGCTGCCGCTCAAGGTGCGGCGGCTGGTGGACTACCTTGTGCAGGCATTCGCCAGTGTGTCGTGGGAGAGCGGGCCGGGCGGCGACGCTTCTTCGGCGGGGCCGGGCTAGCCGGACTACCCGGCGGCGCCCGCTGCCGTGACCGATGTGGCCGCAGTGGCCGCAGTGGCTGCAGTGGCTGCAGTGGCTGCGGCTTCCGCAACGATCGCCTCAGGCGCCGCGGCCACCTTCGGCTGTGGTCCGGCGGACACCACGTCATGCACGAAGCGCAGCTTCTCGACCGCCTTCGGCGAGAGCGCGAACGGGTAGCCGTCGGCAAGGCCCAGGCTGCGGTTCAGGCTGTTGAGTACATAGGTCAGCGGATACCAGCGGTTCATCAGGCTATCGAAGCTGGATTCCTCCACCGGCGTCTGGTCCGTCAGTACGGGCTCCCCGGCGGTACTCGGCTTGAGCGCCAGCCCGCAGGCCGCGGCGGTGTCCACCGTATCGACGATATGGAGGTAGTGCGCCCATGTCTCCGCCCAGTCCTCCCACGGATGCATGGCCGCGTAGGCGCTCACGTGCGCCTGCTCCCAGCCGTCCGTCGCGCCTTGCTCGTAATGCGCCGCCAGCGTGTCGGCGTAGTCCACGCGCTCATCGCCGAACAAGGCGCGGAACGGCACGATCCAGTGCGTGCCGGCAACCAGCCGGTCGAAATAGTAGTGGCCGATCTCGTGCCGGAAGTGGCCGAGCAGCGTGCGGTAGGGCTCGCCCATCTCCGAGCGGGTCTTCTCCCGGTGCGCGTCGTCGGCCTCCGCGATATTCATGGTGATGAGCCCGTTGTCGTGGCCCGTCATCACGCGCTCGTCGCCGACGTCCTCGAGGAAATCGAACTGCAGGCCGCCCTCCGGATCGGCTTCGCGCGAAACCACCGGCAGGCCGAGCGCGGCCAGCGTGTAGAGCGCCCGCCGTTTCGCCGTCTCCAGCCGCCACCAGTAGAGGCGGTTGTTCGGCGTCGCCAGGAACGGCGTCGTGCGGGTCAGTTCGCACGACTCGCAAAGCGTGTCCTCGGAATCCGCCGGAATCATCCAGTTGCAGACATCCTGGACCGCGTAGTTGTGGCACTGCTTGTAGAGCGCGCCGTCGGCCCCCTCGTTCAGGCAGCGCCAGAGCCCGTCGCCGGCAGGCTCGAACGCGCACACCTGCGAAATCGCCGGGACATAGCCGAGCAAGGCATTGCACCGCTCGCAGGACACGTTCTCGAAGAACACCAGGTTGCTGCATTTTCCGCAGTGGAAAGTCTTCATGGCTCGTCCCTGTGATCCTTGTGACCCTGCGACCCTGCCGATCCGGCCGCACCGCCAAGCAGCCGGTGCCGTTCGTACCCTCCGGCCGATCTTGCCGCAAGTGTGCCGCGTGTGCCGCGTGTGCCGCCAGCGCATGTCACGTCCGCCGGGCAAAAGGCCGGCACCAGCCGGCACGCCAAGTCCGGGCTGCAAGTTTTACATGGCGGCGTTACAACCGCGTGGGCCAAGATCGCGCAGCCGGGTCGTCGGGTGGCCCGGCAGCGATCGCGGCTATCGCAGCTTATCGATGCTATTGCTGGGGGGAATCCCTGCCGGTCCTGGCGGTGCGGTCGGCCGGCTGCGTGCTCTGCGGGTCCCGCTGGCCGGGCTGGGCGGTCTTGCGGCCTTCACCGGGCTGTTCGATATGGTTTCGTTGCCGGGAGCCGCCGCGTTCCGCCGGGCTCCGCACTCCATGCGGGGGATTCATGGTCATCTCCGTTTGCTGTGGCTTGTGCATGGCTGGCCGGGGGCGTCGCCGAAGGCGCGCTGCCGCCATGCTATCCGGATCGAGCAAGAGGCGTGCCACGAAAGAGGTGGCCGCGGCGGGGGGCGGGAGGGCCGGCAGAAAGCCGTCCGGCGTGAGATCATGGCCGCCTGTTTTCTCAACTTCGGCAAGGGGAGTATCGAATGACCATGGCAAAGGAAAAAGCCATCCTTGCGGGCGGCTGCTTCTGGGGCATGCAGGATTTGCTGCGCCGCTATCCCGGCGTGCTCGCCACGCGCGTCGGCTATAGCGGCGGCGACGTCGCCAACGCTACCTACAGGAGCCACGGCACGCATGCCGAGGCGATCGAGATCGTCTTCGATCCGCAGAAGATCAGCTACCGCCAGATCCTGGAATTCTTCTTCCAGATCCATGACCCGACCACGCGCAACCGTCAGGGCAACGATGTCGGCACGAGCTATCGCTCGGCGATCTTCTACGCGGACGACAAGCAGAAGCAGGTAGCCGAAGCCACCATCGCGGATGTCGACGCGTCGGGAGTCTGGCCGGGCAAGGTCGCAACGGAACTGGCCCCGGCGGGACCGTTCTGGGAGGCGGAGCCGGAACACCAGGATTACCTCGAACGCTACCCTTCGGGCTATACCTGTCACTTCGTCCGGCCGAACTGGCGGCTGCCGGCAAAGGCCGGGGCCGGCGGCTGAGGCCGCGGCTACAGATACAGCTACGGCACCTTCAGGCGCATGAAGAACCGTGAAGGTGCATGAAGGCGGCCCAGGGCGCCTTTGCGAAGGCCGCCGGGCCGGCATGGGTGCGTGGCACTCAGTCGGCTTCGCCGCGGCGCAGGACTTCGCCTAGCGCGGCTTCGATCTTCGCCGCGATTTCCTGAAGCGGCCCGGCAAAACGCCGGATGGCTTCCTGCGCGTCGATGGCAGCCGACAGATACACGACATTGAGGCTGCCCAGCACGCGCTCGCCGTGCCGCAGCGGTACGGCCAGCCCGCCGATCTTCCTTTGCTCGGCCCAGTCGCCGCGATTGGTGCTGAAGCCGTCGGCACGCACGCGTTCCACCAGCTTGCGTATGAAGACTGCATCGTTGGCCAGGGCGGCCTGTTCGGCACCGCCCGCGCCCGCACGCAACATGTTCAGCATGTTCTCGCGCTGGACCTCGCTGCAGTAGGCCAGGTAGGCACGCCCGGCCGACGTCAGCAGCAGCGGCAACCGCCGCCCCACCATGGCGCGGTGGAACGACAGCGGACTGAAGCGATGCGTGGTCTCGCGGATGATCATCGCGTCCCCGTCCGGCGTGACAAGGTCCGAAGGCCACGCCACGCGCTGCAGGAGTTCTCCCATCAGCGGCGCGGCCACCGTCGAGATCCACTCGTCATCGGTGAACCCTTCGCTCAGCCCGCGCACCTGCAGCGTCAGCCGGTAGCTTTCATCGGAATCGCTGCGCCTCACCAGGCCTTCGGTCATCAGCGTCTCCAGCAGGCGGCGCACCGTGGTGCGGTGCAGGCCGGTTTGCTCGCTGAGTTGCTGCGCGGTGGCGCGCCCGCTCTCCATGCGGTTGAGCGCCTGCAATACCGCCAGCCCGCGCGACAGGCCGCGCACGCTGGCATACGTCGAAGATCTTGCCGTTGTCGAGACAGGCACAAAAATCCTTTATAAATCAACGATGTGCATTCCTTGCACATGTTGAACGTTTTTTTGTCGCCTGACAAGCCGGTCACTAGACTCGCTTCATCACACAGATCAGCAAGTTCAGCGGCCGCCCGGGCCGACATGACGATAAATCAGGAGCAAAGATGTCCAATGCCGTTTCCCCCGCTGTCAATCCGTCCACCGCCCGACTGCCGTACGAGAGCATCTGGGGCGAGTTGCGCGGCGTCACCTTCAGCCAGGGCTGGCTCGACGCAAACGGAATCCGCACGCGTTACCTGCACGCAGGCAGCGACGACAAGCCCGCGCTGATCCTGCTGCATGGCGTCGGCGGCCATGCCGAAGCTTATGTGCGCAACCTGCAGGCGCATGCCGGGCACTTCAATGTGTGGGCCATCGACATGATCGGCCACGGCTGGACGGACAAGCCCGATGGCCCGCGCGAGGTGTCGGCCTACGTCGATCACGTGATCGGCGTGCTCGATACCCTGGGCATCGGGCGCGCGTCGTTCTCCGGCGAGTCGCTGGGCGGCTGGGTGGCATCGCGCCTGGCGATCGATCATCCGGAGCGCGTCGAGCGGCTGGTGCTGAACACGGCGGGCGGCTCGCAGGCCGATCCGGTCGTCATGGAGCGGCTCAAGACGCTGTCGATGCGTGCCGTGGAAGACCCCGGCTGGGACTTCATCAAGGCACGCGTGGAATGGCTGATGGCCGACAAGCGCAAGGCCTTCGACGACCTGATCGCCACGCGCCAGGCCATCTATGCCCAGCCCGGCATGGTCGAGGCCCAGCGCGGCAACATGGTGCTGCAGGACATGGAAACGCGACAGCGCAATATCCTGCGCGCGCAGGACTACGGCCGCATCCAGGCACCCACGCTGGTGCTGTGGACCTCCGACGATCCCACCGCCGACGTGTCCGAAGGACGCCGCATCGCGACCATGATCCCGGGCGCGCTGTTCACCGTGATGGACGGCTGCGGGCACTGGCCGCAGTTCGAGGATGCCGAGACCTTCAACCGCATCCATCTCAACTTCCTGCAGGGCAGGGCGGTGCCGGAAGCGACCACCGTCTGACCTGAAAAAAGCAAGGAGGAGACATGAGCAACGCCATCGAGATGGCGGCGGGAGACGGCCGCCCCCAGGATCTGACGACTGACGTGGCCATCATCGGCGCCGGCCCGGTCGGACTGATGATCGCCAATATCCTCGGCCTGCAGGGCGTGCGCGTCGCGCTGGTCGAGAAGCTCGACGAGATCATCGACTACCCCCGCGCGATCGGCCTCGACGACGAGGCCCTGCGCGTGTTCCAGTCGGTGGGTCTGGCCGAAGTGCTGCTGCCGCATACGACACCGCACCACTGGATGCGCTTCGTCACGCCGGGCGGCCGCTGCTTTGCCTCGATCGAGCCCCGCACCGATGAATTCGGCTGGTCGCGCCGCAATGCCTTTATCCAGCCGCTGGCCGATCGCGTGCTCTACGAAGGGCTGGCGCGCTTCCCGCACGTCAGGATCCTGTTTGGCCAGACCGTGTCCGGCTTCACCCAGGACAACAGCGGCGTGACGATACGCACGACCGGTGCCACGGGCGCCGAAACGGTGCTGCGCGCGGGTTACCTGGTGGGCGCGGATGGCGGCAACAGCTTCGTGCGGCGCAGCCTCGATATTCCGTTCGAGGGCCGCACCAAGCCGAACCAGTGGATCGTCGTCGACGTGCGCAACGATCCGATCGGCACGCCCCATATCTATATGCATTGCGATCCGGAGCGCCCCTATGTGTCCGCGGCGCTGCCCCATGGCGTGCGCCGCTTCGAGTTCATGGTGATGCCGGGCGAAACCGAGGAAGAGTTGTCGAGGCCGGAGAACCTGGCCGCGCTGATGCGCAAGCTGGTACCGGAGCCGGACAAGGTCGACTACATCCGCAAGCGCGTCTACACGCACAACGCCCGCCTGGCACGCAGCTTCCGCTCCGGGCGCGTGCTGCTGGCCGGCGACGCGGCCCACATCATGCCGGTGTGGCAGGGGCAGGGCTACAACAGCGGCATCCGCGATGCGGCCAACGTGGCCTGGAAGCTTGCGATGGTGGTCAAGGGCCAGGCGCAGGAGCGCCTGCTCGATACCTATGGCATGGAGCGGCGCGCGCACGCCCGCTCGATGATCCACCTGTCCGAGGTGGCGGGAGACATCTTCGCCCCGGCCAGCCGCACGGGTGCGCGCCTGCGCGACGGGTTCACGCGGGTCATGAACGCCTTCCCGCCGGTCAAGCAGTATTTCGTGGAGATGCGCTTCAAGCCGATGCCGCGCTATGAAAGCGGGGTGGTGCTGTTGCCCGAGCGCGATGCCGCGCCGGGTTTCCTGGCGCGGCGCCTGGAGCGCGCCGGCAACTCGGCATTGGGCCGCCTGCTCGGACTGATGTGCGAGAAGCGCGAGTCGCTGGTCGGGCGCATCGTGCACGGCCGCGATCCGGCCGGCAACTCGCCGGTGGGCCGGATGTTCATCCAGCCGATGGTGCGCACGGAGCAGGGAAGCGTCATGCGCCTGGACGACGTGATCGGCAACCGCCTCGCCATCGTCGGCTGGGGCACCGATCCCACCTTTGGCCTGACGCCGCAGGCACGGGTGGTGTGGGAGCGGCTCGGTGCCTGCTTCGTGATCGCCAAGCCCGACCCGCAACTGGCCTACCGCGCCGACGTTCCGCCCGGGGTCATCGCCGTGGGGGACGTCCAGGGCCGGCTCAAGGACTGGTTCGGCAGGCAGCCCCATGCCATGGTGCTGCTCAGGCCGGACCGCTTCGTCGCCGGGACGTGCTCGCCGCAGGAGGTGTCGCAGTCGATCATGGCGCTGGCCGACAAGCTGGCGCTGGTGCCCGCCGCCGGCACGGCGCACGCGGACGGCGCGTGCCTGCCCGCGCGCGGCATGGCGCCGGATGGCCAGGTCCTGGCGCTCGCCGGAGGGAGCCCGGCATGACGATCCATCTGGAGTGCCTTTCGCACACGCCGCTGCACGGTTATTTCGACCCGGACCCGGCCATCGTCGCCGAGGTGGAGGCGGTGCAGGCGGCAGCGCGCGCCCGCGTCCGGGCCTTTGATCCGGAACTGGTGATCGCCTTCGCGCCCGACCACTACAACGGTTTCTTCTACGACGTGATGCCGCCGTTCTGCATTGGCGCGGCGGCCACCGCGATCGGCGATTTCAAGAGCCTGGCCGGGCCGCTCGACGTGCCGCGCCAGACCGCGCTGGCGCTGGCCGATGCGGTGCTGGCCGCCGATATCGATGTCGCCGTGTCGTACCGCATGCAGGTCGACCACGGCTGCGCGCAGGCGCTGGAGGTCCTGACCGGCGGCCTCGACCGCTATCCCGTCATCCCGGTCTTTATCAATTCCGTCGCGCCGCCGATGGCCTCGTGCCGGCGGGCACGCTTGCTGGGTGACGCGATCGGGCGGTTTGCCGGGCGCCTGGGCAAGCGGGTCCTGGTGATCGGATCGGGCGGCATCTCGCACGAGCCGCCGGTACCCGAGATCGAGCCCGCCATCGCCGCGGGCCACGCAGAGAACGTCGAACGGCTGATCGCGGGGCGCAATCCTTCGCCCGAATCCCGCGCCGCCCGGCAGGCACGCACCATCGCCGCCGCCAGCGCATTCTGCGCGGGCGACAGTGCGCTGCACGCGCTCAATCCCGAGTGGGACCGGGCCTTCCTTGCCTTGCTGGCCAGGCGCGAGCTGACGGCGGTAGACGGCATGACCGACGAGGCCATCACGCGCGAGGGCGGCAAGTCCGCGCACGAGATCCGCACCTGGATCGCGGCCTTCGGCGCGCTGGCGGCGGGCGGGCGCTACCAGGCCGAGATCGACTACTACCGTCCGATCCCGGAATGGATCGCCGGCTTTGGTGTCATGCACGGCCGCTGCGCCACGCAAGCGGCATCTCTTCATCAACCCGAACGCTTCGATTGCCATGCAAATGACCACTAGCCAGCAGACCGTACTCGCGCTCGCCGAGCGCCTGCGCCGCGCGGAAGCCGACCGCGTCCCCATCGGGCCCTTGCGCGACGAGATCGCGGGCGGCGGTGCCGGTGTCGCCTACGCGATCCAGCGCGCCAACGTCGACGCCTGGCGCGAGCAGGGCCGCCGCGTGATCGGGCGCAAGATCGGCCTGACCTCGCTGGCGGTCCAGCGCCAGCTGGGCGTCGACCAGCCGGACTTCGGCACCTTGTTCGCCGACATGGTCTATGGCGACGACGAACCCATTCCCGTGGCCCGCACCCTGCAACCCAAGGCCGAGGCCGAGGTGGCGCTGGTGCTCAAGCACGACGTGCCCGCCATCGACGCGACGCTGGTCGATCTCATCAATGCGGTCGACTATGTGCTGCCCGCCATCGAGGTGGTCGGCAGCCGCATCGACAAATGGAATATCTCCTACGTCGACACCGTGGCGGACAACGCTTCCAGCGGGCTGGTGGTGCTGGGTGCGGTCCCGGTGCCGCTGGCGGGCCTGGACCTGAAGACCGTGCAGATGGAGATGTTCCGCGCGGATACGCGGGTATCGGCCGGCACCGGTTCAGACTGCCTCGGCCATCCGCTCAACGCCGCGGTATGGCTTGCCCGCAAGCTGGCATCGCTGGGCGATCCGCTGCGCGCCGGGGACCTGATCCTGACCGGGGCGCTTGGCCCGATGGTGGCGGTGGAACCCGGGCAGGTCTACGAAGCACGCATCGCCGGCGTCGGCACCGTTCGCGCCCGCTTCGCGCAAGACTGATCCCCGGCCTTCGCCTAGATTCGCCGGGATTCACCGGGAACCCCGCAGCAGCTTCACTTCGCAACACCCTCATCACGGGCACAGAGGCCGCGGTAGCGGCTCGCCCGACCAAAACGACAGGAGACAAGCCGTGCAGACCCAGACCCAGACCCTGACCCAGACTCTGAGCCTCAAGCCGCTCTTGCTGAGCGACATCGTCGCCACCGTCGCTTCGCTGGCCGCGCCCCTGGCCATGGCAGACACCTATCCGAGCCGGCCAGTCACCCTGGTCGTGCCGTTCCCCGCCGGCGGCGTCACCGACATGATTGCGCGCCAGCTCGCGCAGCAGATGCAGACCGGCCTGGGCAAACCGGTGGTGGTGGAGAACCGGCCGGGCGGCGGCGGGCAGATTGCCGCGCAGGCGGTCAAGCGCGCCGAGGCGGACGGCTACACGGTCTTCATCGGCGCCACCGAGATGTTCGCCATCAACCCGGGCCTGTACCGCAACTTCTCCTATGATCCGCTGAAGGACTTCAAGCCGGTCACCGCGCTGGCCGGCTCGCCGCTGGTGCTCGTGGTGCCGGTGGGCAGCCCCGTGAATTCGGTGAGCGACCTGGTCCAGCTCTCGCGCAGCAAAGGCAGCGGCGTGAACTATGCCTCCCAGGGCATCGGCTCGATCGGCCACCTGCTTGGCGGCCTGTTCGCCGACAAGTCCGGCGGCCACCTGACCCATGTCGCCTACAAGGGCTCCGCTCCCGCCTTGCAGGACGTGATGGCCGGCCAGGTGGACATGATGTTCGATCCCGTCATCACCACCTCGCCGCTTATCAAGGGCGGCAAGGTCAAGCCGCTGGCGATCGCGTCGCAGCGGCGCTCCGCCCAGTTGCCCGAGGTCAAGACGCTGTCGGAGCTGGGTGTCAAGGGGCTCGACGCGGGGGTCTGGTTCGGCATGGTGGTCAAGGCCGGCACGCCCGACGCCATCATCAGCCGACTGAACGAGGAAGCGCTCAAGGCGCTGAAATCGCCGGAAATCGTCAGGCGCTTCACCGATCAGGGCCTCGAGCCCATGCCCATGACACCGCCGCAGTTCGGCGCCTTCCTCAACAGCGAAAACGCGCGCTGGGCGCCGCTGGTCAAGGCCAGCGGGGCCAGCGTCGAGTAAGCCCTGGCGGAGAATCCACGATGACACGCAAGCTCAAGGCCGCCATCGTCGTTCAGGCAATATCGGCACCGACCTGATGGTCGAACCGGGGCGGCGCGGGATGGTGGGCGGGCAGGAGGACATGATCGTCGACGTGGCGCTCGACCTGCTCGAAGGGCGTGCTGGCGGCGAAGGTGCCGGCTCGCGTCGCGCAGCCTGAACCGGGCAATGGTGCCGTGGGCGGCGCGTCTGTCGGGCGGACGCGTTCGCGCTGCGGCGATGCCAGGAAAAAAGGCCGGCATGCATGCCGGCCAAACGTCCTTGCACCCGGTAAGGAAATGACAAGGTCGATATGATCTTTGGCGGCGGGCCCCGAAAGCCCCGCCGGGTCATGCCGCCGCAGGCATCAGAAGCGGTGACGCATGCCAAGCATGGCGCCGGTCTGGTTCTGGCCCGCGATCGTGTTGGTCGCGCTGGTCACGCCGTAGCTTGCCTTGCCCTTGTTGTTCACGTAGCCGAGCAGCAGGTAGGCGTCGGTCCGCTTGGACAGTGCATAGTCGGCGTTGATCACGAACATCCACGAATCGTTGTTGTCCTTGCGGGCATCGGTGTAGTACGCCGCACCGGTCAGGCTGAGGGCCGGCGTCAGCTTGTACAGCGCGCCAAGCCAGTACAGGTTGTCCTGCCGGGTGACGTTGGCAGTGGTGGCATCGTCGCGCAGCCAGCGGTAGCCGGCGAACAGCTTGGCATTGCCGAACGCATAGGCGCCGCCGATGGCGACACGCTTGGCGGCGGCGCCGGAAGTGGCGACGCTGCTGCCCTGGTACTGGTCATAGGCGATACCCACCGAAGCCGGGCCATTCTCATACGCCAGGCCGCCGCCAAAGTTCTTGCCGACCTGGAAGCTCCCCGGGACTTCGCCGCCGTTGGCCACATTGCTGTCCCGGCCGAAGCTGTAGAAGCCGGTGGCGGTGAGGCCGCCGAACCTGCCGGTGTACTTGACGGCGTTGTCGGCACGGCCGTTGAAGCCCTGGGTATCGACCGAGTTGAGCGAGTAGCTGGTGCCGACGGCCATCGGGTCGTAGGCGCCGAACAGGTCGTACAGCGAGTTTTGCTGGCGGCCCAGTGCCACGGTGCCGAAGTTGCCTTGCAGGCCGACATAGGCCTGACGGCCGAACAGGCGGCTGCCCTGGCCGGATTTGCCGGTGTCGAGGTCGATGCCGCTTTCCAGCACGAAGATGCCCTTCAGGTTGTTGCCGAGGTCTTCGGTGCCACGGATGCCCCAGCGCGAACCGGAGAGGCCGCCGGAGGTAACGCCGGTGACCGACCCGCCACCGTTGGCGCCTTGTACATGGCTCTGGAAGCTGATGCCGGCATCGGCAATGCCGTAGAGCGTCACCGCGGAAGCGGCCTGGGCGAAGGCGGACCCGGAGGCGGTGCAAGCTGCCGCAATTGCGGCAAAAGCGAGGAGATTTTTTTTCACGGACATTCTCGGTTTCTATTTGAGCGAGTAGTTGCCTGCTGCCTCTGGCAGCGAGCGGAGGCGTTCCACCCGTATGGCTCCGAGAGATTAAGACGTCTATGTGACAGCAATAAGTAAATGGTTATGAAAAATACAAACACATTGTTTCTTTAAGTGAAACTATGTGACCGCACGCCATCCGCTTCCGCAACGCACCTCCGGCGCACCTCCGGCGGCCCGGTCCCGGCCCCGGTTCTTGCCTGCCAAAGAGGGACCGGCTAGTGTGAGGTAGACCCAGGCCGGGAGAGGGCATCATGCTGGAAGACAGATACGGGCTGACACTGACAACGACATCGACGGCCGCCCGGGACGCCTATGTGGCGGGCGTGGATAGCGTGCTCTCAGGGGTGGCGGGGTACCGGGAGTCCCTGGGGCAGGCCATCGCGGCCGATCCCCGCCTGGCGCTGGCGCACGCCGCCCAGGCGCGCGGCATGTTCCTGGACGCAGAGATCGCGCCCGCGCGCGAGGCCGCCGGCCGGGCGCGCGAGCTGGCGGCCAATGCCTCGGCGCGCGAGCAGAGCCATGTGAACGTCATCAGCCTCGGCGTGGAGGGCAAGCCCGCGCAGGCGATGCAGGCCATGCTGGCGCATTTGCAGGCCTGGCCGCGCGATGCGATGGTGCTGGCGCCGGCTACCAGCGTGTTCGGCCTCTATGGCTTCAGCGGCGATCCGGACCACGAAGAGCAGCTCTACCAACTGCTGGCCTCGCTGGCGCCAGCCTATGGCCAGGACTGGTGGTTCGACGCGGTATATTCGTTCGCCGCCTGCGAAACCGGGCGGCTGGAACAGGCATGGACGCTGATCGAGCACAGCTTTGCCGCCAATTCCCGCAACGCCCACGCCGCGCATTTCCGGGCTCACGTGATGTACGAGCGCGGCGAGACGGCCGCGCTGCTGGACCACCTGGAAGGCTGGCTGCCGGCGCTGCCCAAGCGCAGCCTGACACACTGCCATCTGTCATGGCACGTAGCGCTGGCGGCGCTGGCGGCGGGACGGCTCGAGCGCGCCTGGGAGGCCTATCGCGCCGGCGTCCATCCGGGCGGCGCGTGGGGCCCGCCGATCAATGTCGTCACCGACGCGGCGTCTTTCCTGTGGCGCGCCGAGCTTGCCGGCGAGCCGAGAAACGCAACGCTGTGGAATGAAGTCCATGCGCACGCGCTGCGTTCATTTCCCAAGGCCGGGCTGGGCTATGCCGACGTGCACGCGCTGATTGCCTGCGTGGTCCATGGCGACAGCGTCTGCCTCGAGCGACGCCTCGCGGAGATCCGTCAGCGCATCGCCGAGAACCTGTACCCGCCCGGCGAGGTGGTCGTCGCCCTGGCCGACGGCTTTGCTGCCTACGCAGCCGGGGACTGGAACGGCGCGATCCGGCACCTGGAGCGCGCCTTGCCGCAAACGGTGAGGATCGGCGGCAGCCGCGCCCAGCGCGACCTGGTGGAGCTGACGCTGGTCTCTGCGTTTATCAAGGACGGCAGGGCGGACGAGGCCAGCGCATTGATCGGCCGCCGCGACGTGAGGCACCCCGTGGTCGGCGTTGCGGGGTACGGCTGAGCATGGCACGCCTTCCTGCCTGACGCTCAACGCTCGGCGCGCCTGGCGCAAGTGCCGGCGCGCACAGCGTTCGCTACGACCGCGCGGCGGCCCGCTGCCGTGTCCGCGGCTTCGCGGCAGCGGCGGGCGCCGCCGCGGCGCTGGCCGCTGCCTTCTCCCTGCCCGCGGCCAGCAATCCCGTCAATACGAACTGCTGCACGCCTTGCCGCCATTGCGCCAGCGCGACCTTGGGCCGCGTGGTGGGCCCGGTGGGCTTGGCGCTGAAGAACATGCCGACGCCGTGCATGGCGGACCAGGCGCAGCGCACCATCATGTCGTCGAACTGCTCCGCGAGGCCGTTTTCTTCGAAGTAATCCTGCACCGCCCCAAACAGGAGCTGGTACGACGCGCTGCCCGCTTCGAGCAGTTCGGGATAGTTCTCCTTGCCGACGATCTGCGGGCCGAACATCAGGTAGAACAGGGCCGGATGCCTGACGGCGAATTCGATGTAGCCGTCCATGACCGTCAGCAGCCGCTCCCCGGCGGCCATCTCGGGCGACAGCCGGGCCCGCCGCACGGCGACCAGCTCGCGGAATCCATCGGCGGCAATCGCGGCAAGCAGGCCTTCCTTGTCGGCGAACTGATTGCGTGGCGCGCCGTGGGAGACGCCGGCGAGCCTGGCAGCCGAGCGTAGCGTCAGTCCATGCACGCCTTCGGATGCCAGGATCTCCCTGCCGCAGCGGATCATCTCTTCGCGCAGGTTGCCATGGTGGTAGCTCTGGCGGGGCGGGGGTGGGCTAGCGTTTGTCATGGTGTTGCCGTTTGCGGTGTCGTCAGGCCTCCATGTTAGCGCCAATGGGCATTGCCGCAGGAAAGTCCCCGGCCAGCCAGGGAGCCGTCTGGCGACCCGGCGCCTGCTGTCGCGGCAAGCCTCTCCCTACCCGGCATGCCAGGCATTGCACGGACTACACCGAACTTGCGATGTGCTCGCGCAGCCATTGATGCGCGGGGTCGCGATGGGAGCGCTCATGCCAGAGCATGGACATCTCGTAGCCAGGTACTTCGAGAGGTGGCTCGACAACCCGCAGTGCAGGGTTGTCGCGAACCAGGCGCGCAGGCAGCATCGCCACGAGATCGGTGCTCGCCAGCACCGACATCAGGAACAGGAAGTGCGGAACGGAAAGCACAACCCGGCGCGTCAGGCCGGCCTCCGAGAGCGCCTCGTCCGTGATGCCGCGGAAGCCCCCGCCATCCGGCGACACGATGGCGTGATCGAGTCCGCGGAATTGCGAAAGCGTTGGCCGCCTTCTCAGGCGCGGATGGCCGGCGCGGCCAGCCAGCACATACCGCTCCGTGAAGAGCGCGCGGCAACGCAAGCCCGACGGCGCCTCGTCGCTGGTATGGAACGCGAGATCGATCTCCCCCTGTTCCGCTTGCCTGGCGATGCGCGAGGGCGCGAGCTCGAGCACGGCAAGCCGGGCGCCGGGCGCCGCCGAACGCAGCCCGGCCAGGGCAGGCAGCAGGACTGTCGATTCGCTGTAGTCGGATGCGGCAACGCGCCAGGTATGACTGGACCCGGCCGGATCGAAGGGGCTGGCGGGCGACACCGCGCGATCCAGCGCAGCCAGTGCCTGCCGCAACGGTTCGCGTAGCTCCTCGGCCCTGGCGGTGGGGCGCATCCCGCGTGGCCCCGGCAGCAGCAATGGATCCGCGAAGATATCCCTGAGCTTGGCGAGATGGACGCTGACCGATGGCTGGGAGAAATTCAGGCGTTGCGCGGCGCGCGTCACGTTGTGCTCCGAGAGCAGGACATCAAGCGTCACCAGCAGGTTGAGGTCCAGCCGTCGCAGATTATTCATCGTAATACCTGGAATATTGATTATTCATTTCCAATATACCTGACAAAGGCCTACCTTGCGATCTTCCAGCAACGGAGGCTACTGCCATGAATGTTCTGCTCGTCTATGCCCATCCCGAACCCAGGTCGCTGAATGGCTCGCTCAAGGATTTCTCGGTCAGGCGACTTGAGGATGCCGGGCACCTCGTCCAGGTGTCGGATCTGTACGCAATGAAGTGGAAGGCATCGCTTGACGCGGCCGACAGCATGGACGGGCAGGGCGATGCCCGCTTTGACCCGGCCCTCGATTCCAGGCGCGCATTCGAGAATGGCCGGCAGAGCGAAGACATCGCGCTCGAACAGGACAAGCTGCGGTGGGCGGATGCCGTCATTCTGCAATTCCCCCTGTGGTGGTTTTCGATGCCCGCCATCCTGAAGGGCTGGGTGGAGCGCACCTATGCGTACGGCTTCGGCTATGGCGTGGGCGAGCACTCCGACGCCCGCTGGGGCGACCGCTACGGGGAAGGCACGCTGGCCGGAAAACGGGCGATGCTGATCGTCACGGCGGGCGGATGGGAGTCTCACTACGGCCCGCGCGGTATCAATGGCCCGATGGATGATGTGTTGTTCCCCATTCAGCATGGAGTGCTGTACTACCCCGGCTTCGACGTCCTGCCACCGTTCGTGGTCTACCGGACAAGCCGGATGGACGAAGCCCGGTTCGCAGGGATCCGCGACGCGCTAGGGCAACGTCTGGACGATCTCTGGAAGACCGCGCCGATACCATTTCGCCCGCAGAACGCGGGCGCATACGACATCCCGGAACTCACGCTGCGACCGGATATTTCACCCGATCGGTCCGGCTTCGCGGCGCACCTCGCATAGCGCTTGCCGACGCGTCAGCGTTCCGGCCGGGGGCGTCCCGGCCGGCTGGCTGGCATTCCAGACGCCGGAACCGGCGCAAAGTGCTTGACTCGTTGTGTCGCGTTCCTGTGGGACTGCGCGGGCGAACGTGACGGGATTGTAATGAGTTGGTCAGGAAGAGGTCAGTGGGCGAAACCAATACTGGGTACAGCTTTTCATCATCTCGATAAAAGCGCCGCGGCTCCGGCGGTACCGGGCGATCCCTACTGATAGAGGTAAATCATCATGAAAGCACTCGTTCGCACCGTACTGATTTCCTGCGCCCTGGCGGTGCCGGCCCTGTCCTTCGCGCAAAGCGTGCAGGCGCCCCTGACCCGCGCCGAAGTGCGCGCCGATCTGATCCGGCTGGAACAGGCAGGCTACCGGCCGGGCGGCGGCGACGACCCGACCTATCCCCAGGACATCCAGGCCGCCGAAGCCAAGGTGCAGGCAGAAGATGCGGCGGCGGCCAGGACGGCGGCAAACACGCAACCGCAGGCGCAGAGCCATCTGCAGGCGAACGCCAGCATGCGGATGAGCGCCGGCCAGCCGCGCATCGATGCCGTGCGCAACCCCTTCTATTACGGCGCGTAATGCGCCGGCACAAGTGCTGCCAGCATGCGCCGGCGACGGCGGGCGGGTCGTGAACATCCCGCCGGGCTGGCAGCCGCGCCGCCTTCCCCGGCATCGCCGCGCATGCGCGCCGAGGGTCCTGACACCTTCGTATAGGACGCCGAGACTTCGGGCTGGCCCGGGCGCGGCCGGCTCAGATCCCGGTCATACGCACAAGCTGTCCTGCGTGCGCCGGCATCATCCGAAGGTATCGGGAGATGCAACCAGGGTGCGCCGGGGCAGTCCGTTGGTAGGTATTGGCCCCGGGATCTTGCCGGCTTAGATTTCATTCGCGGCTGCGGTGTGCATGTCCGTTTTCCCAGTCATCGTCCAAAGGAGTCTCACGTGAAAATTTCGTCTCATGTCGCATCGGTCCTGGCAGTGTCCGCTTGCTTCCTTGCATCGGCCAGCGCAATGGCACAGGATGCCAGGACGCCCCACGCGCCGGTCAGGAATATCGTTCTGGTCCACGGTGCCTGGGTGGATGGGTCTGGCTGGAAGCCGGTCTATGACATCCTGACAAAGGACGGCTTCCACGTCAGCCTGGTGCAGGAACCGTTGACCTCGCTTGAAGACGATGTCGCGGCGGCCAAGCGTGTCCTCGACCTGCAGAACGGGCCGACGATCCTGGTGGGCCACAGCTATGGCGGCTCGGTCATCACCGAAGCCGGGGTGCACCCGAACGTGGCCGGACTGGTCTACGTCGCCGCGCATGCGCCGGATGTCGGCGAGGACGAGGCGGCGCTTGGCAAAGGCAAGCCCAGCTTCACGTCGAAACAGGCCGGCGCCATCGGCAAGACCGACGACGGCTACACGTACCTGAACCCGGCTGTCTTTGCGAAGGACTTCGCTGCGGATCTGCCGCGCAAGACGGCCGAGTTCGAAGCACACGCCCAGATCCTGACGGCCGCCAAGGTCTTCGGCGCGCCGATGACCGCGGCCGCGTGGAAGACCAAGCCGAGCTGGGGCATCGTGGCCGCCGACGACAAGATCATCAATCCGGATCTGGAGCGCTGGTATTACACGCGTGCGCAGAGCCACATGACGGTCATCGCCGGCGCGAGCCACTCGGTGTATGAGTCGCGCCCGAAGGAAGTCGCCGCTGTCATCGAGGAGGCGGCCAGGCACGCCGCGCTGTGATCCCCGGGGACGGAGCCATCGACAGCCTGCAGATGCGACCATGAGGTCCGGGCGCGTGGCCGCTTTCTGCGCGATCGCCCTGAAGCCATCGAATTCGGCCGTCCCTATTTCGCCGGAGCGGACCGGCTCGCCGATGTGCCTTCTTCCATGCATGGCCCCGGCTCCACGCCATCAGCGATCTGTGGCCTATACGTACATATGATTCCACCCGGCAACCGCGGCACATAAGATGCTGGCAAAGGGTTGGGCGTAACCGCGATCGGTGCGCCAGCCCGATGCTCAGCCAGGTCGAGGTAGTCGCTTGTACAACAATCAGAGCTTGCAAAGGAAGGAAATCGCCCCGCTTTCCAGGGCTTGGGAACTGCTGGACCGCTACCGCCACCGGCTCTACCTGGCCGGCATCGGCGGTGCCCTGCTGGCCTTCCTGATGGGCTTCCTGCTGATCCGCGAGTCTCTCAAGCCGCTCGCCGAGATCGCGCACCACGCGCTGGCGGTGACGGTGGCGCGCCTGAACACCCGTCTCGACGTGCCACACGCGCCGCGCGAACTCGATGTCCTGCAGAATGCGCTCAACGCCATGCTGGGTCGTCTCGACCACGGCTTCGCGCGTTTGTCGCAATACACCGCCGACCTTGCGCATGATCTGCGCACACCCCTCGCCAACCTGCGCGGCACCGCCGAGGTGGCCCTGGCGCGCCCGCGCACGGCCGACGAATACCAGGCCGCGCTGGAATCCAACCTGGAAGAGTGCGGTCGCCTGGAGCGCATGATCAGCAACGTGCTGCTCTTGGCGCGCACCGAACATCCCGAGTTCGTGGTGCAGCAGCAGGAATTCGAAGTGCCGGCGGAGCTGGCGCGGATCGCCGACTACTTCGAAGGCGTGGCCGAGGACGCTGGCGTGAAACTGCAGGTGGGCGGCCACGCGCACCTGCGCGCCGACGTGGAACTGTTCCGCCGCGCCATTGGCAATCTGCTTGCCAACGCCATCCGCTACACCCCGCGCGGCAGCGGGATTTCGCTGTCCGCCACGACCGGCGCGCAGGTCGTGATGGTCACCGTGGCCAACGCCGGCACCCCCATCGACCGCGCCTTGCTCGAGCGCATCTTCGACCGTTTCTACTGCGTCGATCCCGCGCGCAGTTCCAGCCAGCGTGCCACCGGCTCGGCCGGCCTGGGCCTCGCCATCGTGCGCAACATCATGCATCTGCACCGTGGCAGCGTGCGCGCCGAGAGCGATGCCGCCGGCACGCGCTTCATCCTGAGCTTCCCGGCGCCGTAGCCGCCGGGTCTTGCCAGCCGCCGCCGAGCGCCTTGAGCAGCCGTACGCTGGACTGCATGCGCCGTCCCTGCACCTGGACCAGCGTGCGCTGGTGATCCAGCGCCAGGGTCTGTGTCGTGACCACGTCCAGGTAGCTGGCGGCACCGGCCTGGTAGCGGTTGTTCGTCAAGGCCAGCGAGCGCGCGGCGGCCTCGCTGGCGCGCTGTTCGCTATCGGCCTCGTGCGCCAGGCCCTGCAGCGCGGACAGATTGTCTTCCACATCCTGGAAGGCGGCTAGTACGGTCTGGCGGTATCCGGCCACGCCGGCATCATAGGCGGCGGTGGCGCCCGCCAGCTCGGCCTTGCGCCGGCCGCCGTCGAACAGCGTGCCGACCAGTTGCGGGCCAAGCGCCCAGAACAGGCTGGGCGCGCCCAGCCATGGCGCGAAGAAGGAGCTTTCCAGTCCGGCGCCGGCCGACAGCGCGAGAGTGGGAAAGAAGGCGGCGTGGGCTTCGCCGATTCTGGCGTTGGCCGCCGCCACGCGGCGCTCGGCGCCAGCGATGTCGGGCCGGCGCTGCAGCAGTTGCGATGGCAGCCCCACCGGAATGTCGGGCACGCGCAGCGGGCCGGCCTGCGGCGGCAACGAGAAGCTCGATGCCGGCGTTCCGGTGAGCGCGGCAATGGCGTGTTCCAGCGTCTGGCGCTGGATCGCGAGCTCGTCGGCCTGGCTGCGCGTACCCTCCACCTGCAACTGGGCCTGGGCTACCGCGGCGTCGTCTGCCGCGCCGATGCGCTCCTGCGACTGCACCATCGCCAGCGCGGCGGTGTAGGCCTGCAGGGAGGCATCGAGCAACTGCCTTTGCAGGTCCAGGGCGCGCAGGCCGAAGTAGTCGACTGCCAGTTCACTGCTGACTGCCAGTCGCATCGCCTCCAGGTCTGCCTGGCTTGCCTGTGCGTCGGCATGAGCCGCATCGGTGGCGCTGGCCACGCGACCGAACAGATCGGGCTCCCACGAAGCGGACAGCGCGGTGCTGTAGTCGTTGACGGTCTTGCCGGCAAGCGAGTGCCCCAGTACGTTCTGCGAAGTGCGCGCGCGTGCCACGGCTACGCCGGCGGCGACCTGGGGGAAGAAGGCGGCACGCTGTACGTTCACCATGGCGCGGGCCTGCTGCAGCCGCGCCGCGGCCTGCTTCAGGTTCTGGTTGGAGACCTGGACCCTGTCCTCCAGCGCATCGAGGCCGGGTTCCTGGAACACGGCCCACCAGCTTCCGCGCGCAACCATGTCGGCCGGCACCGCCACCGCCCAGCCCTTGTCCGCGCCCGCGGCACCTGAGAAATGCGCCGGCACGGCGGTTGCGGGCGGATGGTAGACCGGTGCCGAGGCACAGCCGGCCAGGGCGCATATCACGCAGGCAGCGATGGCCTCGCGCGCCAGGCGCCACGAACGCGGTGCGCGCGACGGCATTGATGATGTCTTCATGGCGCTCTCCCTGGTCCCTGTCGCCGGGCGGCGGCGACCGCCGCTGCCTTGGCTGGCGGCATCGCCGCGGGCGTTGCCGTATCCGTGGCGCCGGCGGCGACGACATGCACCGCCTCGCCCGCGCCGATGGCGTCGCCCGGGTTGTTGATGACGCGATCCGTGCCGCTGATGCCCGCCACGACTTCGACATAGGTGCCAAAGTCGCGCCCGAGCGTGACGCTGCGCAGCGCAACCTTGTTGTCGCTGCCGGCAATCGCGACGATGACGCCCGCGGGCCGGAACAGCAGCGCGCTGACTGGCAGCTGAAGGGCCGGCATGGCCGATCGCAGCATCAGGTGGGCCTCGGCGAAGGCGCCGGGCAGCAAGGTGCCGTCAGCGTTGTCGACATCCACTTCGGCGCGCAGCGTGCGCGTAGCCGGATCGAGCGAATCGGTGGTGCGTGCCACGCGCGCGGCAAAGCGGCGGCCGGGATAGTCCTGCACGGTCAGGTAGGCCGGCGTCTGCGGCGTCACGGCGGCCGCGGCGGATTGCGGCACGTCGACGAACACGCGCAGGGTCTGGGTCTGCTGAATATGGAACAGCTCGCCCTGGGCACCGGCCACGCCCGGAGTGCCGCTGGCCGTGACCAGGGCCCCCACGTCCACGCGGCGGGCGGTGATCACGCCATCGAATGGCGCCTTGACTTGCTCGTAGGAGACCAGCTCCTGCAACCGCGCCACATTGGCCCGGGCCGAGGCCAGCAGCGCGCCCCTGGTGGCCAGGTCGGCCTGCTTGGTGTCGGCGTCCTGCCGGGAGACCGAGTGGGTCTGCACCATCTCTTGCCAGCGCTGCGCGGTGACCTTGGCCAGGTCCAGGGCGGCCTGCGCCGAGGCCAGGTCCGCCACCGCCTGCCGCAGCTGCGCGTCCAGCTCTGGCGTGCGGATCACCGCCAGTAACTGGCCGGCCTTGACGCGAGCGCCGATGTCGGCATACCAGCGGTCGACAAAGCCGCTGGTGCGCGCGTAGATGGCGGCGTCGGCATACGGCATCACCGAGCCTGGCAACAGCAGCGCCTGCTCGGCGGGCGCCGGGTGCGGCGTCACCACCGACACGTCGACGGCATTCTGTGCGGTGACCTGGCGCGCCAGCACGGTGCCGGCGCGCAGCCGTGGCACGATGCCGGCCGCCAGCAGCAACGCCACCCCACCGGCCAGCAGCGTGGGTGCCAGCCACGCGCGCCGGCGGGATGCGGTTTGGGGCGGGCAGCCCTCGTTTGGCGTGTTCATGAAGACTCCTTGGATTGCTGTTGGGGCGTAGCGGTGAGCGCGGTGCCAGCGCCGGCGACAGGCCCGGCCGCCGGCGCGCCTTTGCGCCTGGCCAGCCAGGCATGCACCGCGCCAAATACCACTGGTACGAACATGAGCGTGGACACGGTTCCGAATGCCAGCCCGCCGATGACGGCGCGGCCGAGCGGGGCGTTCTGCTCGCCGCCGTCGCCAAGGCCCAGCGCCATCGGGAGCATCCCGATCAGCATGGCCAGCGCGGTCATTAGCACCGGCCGGAAGCGGGCGAAGCCGGCGTGCAGGGCGGCCTCGGGCGGGGCCATGCCGCCCTGCATCGCGTCCCGCGCCGCGTTGATCACCAGGATGCTGTTGGCGGTGGCAATGCCGATGCACAGGATGGTGCCGGTCAGCGCCGGCACGCTCAGCGTGGTGCCGGTGGAGAACAGCATCCAGGCGATGCCCGCCAGCGACGCCGGCAACCCGCTGACGATGACGAACGGATCGATCCACGACTGGAAGTTCACCACCATCAGCAGGTAGACCAGTACAACCGCCAGCACCAGCCCGGTGCCGAGCCCGCGATAGGATTCCCGCATCGACTGAACCTGTCCCCGCAGCACGATGGAAGAGCCGGGCGGCAACTGCGCGCGGGCGGCATCCACCAGCCGGCTCGCGTCGGCGGCGACGCCGCCGAGGTCGCGTCCCTGCACGGAGGCGAAGATGTCGAGCACCGGCTGCACGTTGTAGTGCGAGACCACCGCCTGCTGCGAGCTGCGCGACATGGTGCCGAGCGTGCCGAGCGTGCCGAGCTGGCTCTGCGCGCCGGTGCCGGCGGCGCTGTTGCCCACAGGCAGGTTTGCCAGCGTCTGCAGCGAATGGATGTCGTACTGCGGCACCTCGGTCAGCAGCGGATAGCTGACGCCGTTCTTGGGGTCCAGCCAGAAATTGGGCGTGGTCTGCGCGCTGCCGGAAAGGGAAATCAGCAGGTTCTGCGCCACGTCATGCTGGGTCAGGCCCGCCTGCAGCGCCTTGGTGCGGTCGACGTTGATGTCCAAGGTGGGCGCGTCCGCCGGTTGCTGGATGCGCGCATCGACCAGTCCACGCACGCTGCGCAGCTGCGACAGCAGGCGGTTGGCGACGACGCGATTCTCGTCGACGCGGCTCCCAACGATCTGGATGTCGATCGGCGCGGGCAGGCCGAAATTGAGGATCTGGCTGACGATGTCGGCCGGCAGGAAAGAGAAGGTGACGCCCGGGAAGGCCGCGGTAAGCCGGTTGCGCAGCATCGCGACGTAGTCCGCGGTGGGGCGGTGGCCCGGCTTGAGGCTGATCATCACGTCGGCGTCTTCCGGGCCGATGGGGTCGGAGGTGTCGTAGGTCAGGTTGATGCCACTGACCGGCACGCCGATATTGTCGAGGACGCCGCCGCGCTCGCCGGGCGGGATCGCGTCCCTGATGCGGCTCTCGACCTGATCGGTCAGCGCCGCGGTCTGCTCGATGCGCGTACCCGTCGGCGCGCGCAGGTGCAGGCGGATCTCGCCGGCGTCGACAGCGGGAAAGAAGTCACTCCCGATGAACGGCAGCAGCGCCAGCGAGCCCAGGCAGAACAGCAGGCACAGCGCCACGAAACGGCCCCGCTGCGCCATGGCCCACGACAAGGCGGCGCGATAGCGCTTGCGCAGCACCTCGAAACGCCGCTCGAAGCGCTGCTGGAGCCGTGCGAGAGCGGCGAAGCGGCCGTGGGGCCGGGCGTCGCCCGCGGCGCGCGCGCGCAGCAGGTACATCGCCAGCGTCGGTATCAGGGTGCGCGAGAAAAAGTAGGAGGCGCACATGGCGAACACCACCGCTTCGGCCAGCGGCACGAACAGGTAGCGCGCCACGCCGGACAGCAGGAACATCGGCACGAACACGATGCAGATCGACAGCGTGGAGACGAAGGTGGGCACGGCAATCTCGCCGGAGCCGTTGAGGATGGCGTCGTGCAATGGCTCGCCGTTCTCGATGTGGTGGGTGATGTTCTCTATGGCCACGGTGGCATCGTCGACCAGGATGCCCACCGCCAGCGCCAGGCCGCCCAGCGTCATGATGTTGATCGTCTGGCCCAGCGCGGAGAGCGCGGTCAAGGAAGTCAGCACCGCGAGCGGGATCGACACGGCGATGATTAGCGTGGCACGCCAGCTGCCCAGGAACAGCAGGATCATGGCGGCGGTCAGGCTGGCGGCGATCAGCGCTTCGCGCACCACGCCGGAGATCGCGGCGGTGACGAACACCGACTGGTCCGACAGCGTGCTGATATGCAGCGAAGGTGGCAGGGCGGCGCCGATCTGCGGAAGCATGGCCTTGACCCGGCTGATGATGTCCAGCGTCGAAGCGCTGCCGGTCTTCTCCACCTGCAGCAATGCGGCGCGCTTGCCGTCGCTGCGCACGATATTCGTTTGCGGCGCGTAGCCGTCGCGCACATGGGCCACGTCGCGCACGTAGATCACATTGCCGCCGACGCTCTTGACCGGCAGGTCGTTGAGCGCGTCCACGGTATCCGTGCTGCCGTTCATGCGCACGTTGTACTCACGCTCGCCCATTTTCGCGGTGCCGCCCGGCAGCGTGAGGTTCTGCGCGTTGACGGCGCTCACCACGTCCGCCGGCGTCAGGCCCTTGGCCTGCAGCGCGGCGGGATCGATGTCGATCATGATCTGGCGGACCTTGCCACCGAAGGGCAGGGGCACGGCGGCGCCCTGCACGGTGGCGAGCTGGGTGCGGATGAAGCTGTTGCCCAGGTCGTAGAGTTTCTGCTCCGGCAGCGTGTTGCTCGACAGGCCGAGTTCCAGCACCGGTACGGTCGAGGCGTTGTAGCTGATGATGTTGGGCGGCAGCGTGCCGGGCGGCAGGATGCGCAGGATCGAGGCCGAATTGGCGGCCGCCTCGGCGATTGCACGGTTGATGTCGGCGCCGGGATGGAAGAAGACCTTGACCACCGACACGCCGTTCAGCGATTGCGATTCGATGTGCTCAATGTCCTCCACGTCGGTGGTCAGCGCGCGCTCGTAGCTGGAGGTGATGCGGTGTGCCATGTCCTCGGCAGAGAAGCCGTTGTAGGACCACACGATGCTGACCACCGGGATATTGATGTCGGGAAAGATATCGGTCGGCGTGCGTTCGATGGCCAGTGGGCCCAGTACAAGCAGCAGCAGCGCGAGCACGATGAACGTATAGGGTCGCCGCAAGGCGAGTTTGACGATCCACATGGTTGGTTCCGGGCGAGAGATCGAAGGGAGGCTGCCTTCGATCGATAGGCGGGCAGCGCTTGGTGATGTCGCCAGTGTGGTGGCTGCGCATTTACCCGGTCCTGACCAATGCATTACGGAATTGTCATGTTGCGCGGGCGGCGCAGGCAGGATCACTCGGCGCGCACGGATGCCACGGATGCCATCGAGGCCAAGGTGACAAGCTTGTCATCAATTGGTCAGCCTGAGGTCACCGGGCGAGACCAACAATGGTTACAACTTGTCCGTCATCCCGACGCAAGTTCCACAACCGCCACGCGCAAGCGGGCCATCCCGTCGAAACACCGGAACACCGGAACACCGAAAGAGGTAACCATCATGAAAGCACTGATCCAAGCCGTACTGCTCGCCTGCACCCTGACAGTCCCGGCACTGTCGTTCGCCCAGAGCGTGCAGGGCCCCGTGACCCGCGCCGAAGTGCGCGCCGACCTGATCCGCCTGGAGCAGGCCGGTTACAGCCCGCACGGCGACGACGCGAACTATCCGCAGGATCTGCAGGCGGCCGAGGCCAAGGTGGCGGCCGAGACCGGCAGCGCAAGCACGGGCACCCCGATGCACGCGCAAGCGCAAGGCCAGGCGCGCCTGCACGCGTCGCTAGGCACGCCCGCTATCGACCAGGTGCGCAACGCCTTCCAGTTCGGCGCATGAGCGCCGCACGCTCGTGCGCGCCGCGCGCCCCGCTTGCCGCCACGCGCGGCAGGGCCGCGGTGCCGGTGCATGCGCTGGAGCGATACGCCAGTCTCCAGCGCTATTGCGCCGCTGCTGGAGTGCGCTGCGAGCAGGGTGGGCCGATGCGCCGCTCACCCGCAGTGCGAATCTGCAATGACCAGGCATGCGGGAAAAATTTCCTGCCGGGAACCTAGCAGAATCCTGATAACGGGCTACGCCCCGCACAAGCCGGAGATCACACCAGCTTTGTGCCGGGCCCGGGCCGCCATCGGTAGGAACTCGTATACAACGCACGAACTCGTGCCGCGCACGGAAAGGATTGGCTATGACTGACAACGTTGGAGGCCCCTTGGGGCAAAAACCCAAGCTGAGCGCCGGTGCGGTGGCGATCCGATATGGCGGCATCGGGGTGGCGACACTCGTGCTCGCCGGCGCCTTCGCCTATGCGGGCGGCTGGCTCTCACCGGATCGCCTTACGCAGGACAAGGTCGTTTCCGGCTTCGAAGCGGCGAACGGAAAGCACGCAGGGTTCCGTCGCAATCATGCGAAGGGCCTCTGCGCGACAGGCTGGTTCGATAGCAACGGTTCGGGATCAGCGCTTTCCCAGGCCAGGCTGCTAGCCCGCGGGCGCGTGCCCGTGGTCGGGCGAATCGCCTTCGCCGGCGGCATGCCATTCGTTGCCGATGGACCCAGTCTCGTGCGAAGCCTTGCTCTGCAATTCAAGCCCGACGGTGGACAGGAATGGCGCACGGCGATGGTGGATATCCCCGTTTTTCCCTTCAGCACGGTGCAGGCGTTCTACGATCAGATGATGGCGTCGATTCCCGATCCGAAAACCGGCAAGCCCGACCCTGAGAAGGCGAAAGCGTTTGCTGCGGCTCACCCGGATTTCGTGGCTGCCGTCGGCATCGTGGGCCATCGCGCCGTCTCGTCTGGTTTCTCGAACAGCACCTATAACGCACTGGATACCTTCCTGTTCGTGGACAGGGCGGGCATCCCGGTACCGGTTCGCTGGTCCGCCGAGCCTGTCCAGCCATTCGCGCCGGTCGGCAAGCAGCAGGGCGCCGATCCGAACTACCTGTTCGACGCGCTGATCTCGGAGGTGGCTCAGCATCCCGTGCAGTGGAAGATGGTGGTGACCGTCGGCCAGCCGGGAGACCCCGTCAACCCCGACAAGGCGTGGCCCGATGGCCGGCAGAAGGTCGACATTGGCACGGTCACGCTCGACAAGGTGTCGAGCGAAGACAGTGGTACCTGCACCGACATCAATTTCGATCCAACGATCTTGCCGGCCGGAATCGAAACGTCCGCCGACGACATCCCGAGCGCCCGCTCTGCAGCCTATTCGCGTTCCTTCACCGTTCGCGAGAACGAGCGTCGCGAGAAGCCGACCAGCGCAGTCACACCGCAAGAAGTGAATGCAGGAGCAAAATCATGAGAACCACCATCCAAGGCTTCTCGGCGCCGTCGCGGATCCTTCACTGGCTGATGGCAGCGCTGATCCTGGCCATGTTGTTCATCGGCATCGGCATGGTAGCGACCGTCTCCGGCCGCTATGCCTTGCTACTGTCGATTCACAAGCCGCTCGGCGTTGCCATCCTGGTGCTCGCGGCAGTACGCCTGGTGAACCTCCTGATCAACCCGCCCCCGCCGCTGCCGGCCGCGCTTTCGCCGCTCCAGCGTCTGGCGGCACGGGCTTCGCATGCCATGCTCTATGTCCTGATGTTCGCGATACCGCTGATCGGTTGGGGCATGCTCTCGGCGGGCGGCTACCCGATCGCGCTCTATGGGCAAGCACAACTGCCGCCCATCCTGCCGCACAGCGCCGCCTTGTATGCGACGCTGCGCAATGCGCACACCATGCTTGCATTCTTGCTGTTCGCAACCGTTCTGGTTCACTTCGCCGCGGCGCTGTATCACGGGCTGATCCGGCGCGACGGTGTACTGGAAGGCATGACTACCTGGAAGCCTCAGCGATAGTCGCGCCAACCCTCCTTGCAGCTACCACGTGAGAATGGCGAGCGTTCCCGAATCAGGGGCTCGCCGCTCGCGCCGCGGGCGTGCAGATTCCTCGCTGGTCGTGGCGCTGGCTTGGTCTCGTCAGGGACGATGGGTGCTGCCCCGACGTATCGGAGGCGATGATCGGCTTCGCGATGGGTGGATTGCCGCTGGGCAGGATCACATGCCGTCAGAGCCGTACCCAGAGCGCGACGACGACGGCCATCGCGCAACTTGCGGCACAGATTCCGATCCAGGCCACTGCCAGCAGGACGTCGCGCGGCTTGTCGATGTTGAAGGTGTAGCCGTACTTGTCGCCGCTGTGGGTGCTGGTGCGCGGATCGCTGGCGTTGGCCAGGGTAGCGGACAGGATGCTGGCGCCGATGAGGCCGGCCGCGGCAAGGAGGCGTTTGTCGCGAGTGGTCATGATGTTCTCCAGTCGGGTAGCAGGATGGTGCCGGCGCGGAGGTCCGGCGGGTAAGGCGCGGCGTTGCGCAACACAGCTTGCTTCGCGGATCTGCCTGCTTCTACAACTCGGCTGGAACAGGGAGCGCCTGGCATTCGGGTGTGTCGAGCAGGCTTGCTTTGCCTTGCTGGAAGAATAGATTGGTCCTTGCGTGTGCGCACTCGTGCATGGGTTCGTTGTACTAACGCATTGGTAGCGGCAAGTCATCCTTTGGTTTAGGTGTGGCCGCGATAGGCCATCGCTACCCGCCGATGACCTGTGCGGAATCGGCAAAGCACCTGTACCCGCGCCGTGGCCTGGGCCAGGCGAAGGCGGTGCATGGAGCCGGCAGCCAGCGCGTAGCCAGCGCAGCTTGCCACTGCGTGGCGTTCGTCGGGCCACCGCGGTGGCATCGAGCACTGCCGCCAGGATCATGGCCTCGGCATTGCACGGCCGCGGGCGGCGTGGCGCACGGTGTCGCGCAATTCACGCAGCCGTACGCGCGAATGCGGCTTTCATCTTCCAGCTATGGGGGGTCTCGCCGAAGAAGCGCTTGAACACGGTGGTGAAGTGCGATTGCGAGCGCAAGCCGCAGCTCAGCGCAACGTCGAGGATGTTCTGGGAATCGGGGGGCAGGGCCCGGATTCCCGGGGAACGCGCGCGCGCTGACTGCCCGCACGCCCCCGGGATTGGCCGGGTTGCCTATTGCAGCGTGATATGTTTCTCGGTGACGACCTTGGCCCAGCGGTCCGCGTCCTTGCGGATCTGCGCATCGAACGCGGCGGGCGCGGTGCCGCTCGGCTCGGTGCCCAGCTCCAGCAGCTTGGACTTGACCTCGGGCAGGGCGACTGCCTTCGCGACCTCGGCGCTGAGGCGGTTGACCACCGCGTCCGGCGTGCCCGCCGGGGCAAACAGGCCGAACCAGCCTACGTCGGCAAACTGCGGATAGCCTTGCTCGACGAAGGTAGGCACGCTTTCGAGGCCTTTCCATCGGCGTGGACCGGTCACGCCGATGGCGCGGACGGTGCCGGCCTGGACATGTGGCTTGATCGCGAGCGGGTCGACGAACAGGCCATTGATCTGCCCGCCGATCAGGTCCTGGATCGCGGGCGCCGAACCTTTGTAGGGTACGTGCATCATGTCGAGCCCGGTGGCGGAAGCCAGCAGTTCGCCCCAGAGGTGCGAGCCGGTGCCGGCGCCGAAGGAACCGAAATTGAGCTTGGTGGACGCAGCCTTGCCATAGGCCACGTAGCTTTTCAGGTCGGTCACCGGCAGCTTGCGGTCGACCACGAACACGACCGGCGATGCGGCGATTTCCGCCACGCCCCTGAAGCTCTTGATGGCGTCATAGGGCAGGTCCTTGAACAGCGCCGGCTGGATGCTGTGCGCCGAGTTGTTCATCAGCAAGGTGTAGCCATCCGGCGCGGCCTTCGACGCGATCGAGTAGCCCACTATGGTCTGCCCTCCCGGGCGGTTGTCCACCACGACCGGCTGCCCCATCTGCCGCGACAGGGCCGCGCCGAGGGTCCGGGCGATGATGTCGGTCCCGCCGCCGGCGGCATAGGGCACGATGATGCGGATCGGATGCGTGGGGAAATCCGCGGGCTTCCCGGCGCGCGCGGGGTGGGGCGCCAGCATCAGCAAGCTGGCGGCCCCGGCCGCGAGGTACGCGGCCGTGTTGGACCTGGTCATGGTTGTCTCCTGTTTTTTTTCGATCTACTCGTTTTTCGATCTACTCGTACACCACCGAGTACTTGATGGTCAGCGTGGCGAAGGCCGCGTCGATGGTCGACATGGCGGCATTGCGCTCGGCCGGGCCCATGGCGGCGGGCAGGACCAGGGTCGAAGTCAGTCCCAGGTCGCCGCGATCCTCGACACGGATGTCCTGCACCGGTACCGGCGCGTCGCTTGCGGCATCCGCGAGCATCTGTTGCTGGGCGCGCCGGATGGCGTCGCCGCGCAGGACATTCTTCTGGATCTTGCCGACCGCTGTCTTTGGAATCACGTCGACCAGGTAGAACTGCTTGGGCACAGCGGCGCGCTCGGGAATCACTTCATAGGCATAGTGCTTCAGGCGGCCGAGCGGGTAGTCGCTGCCCGGCTTGAGCGCGATGTAGGCAACCGGCAGTTCGCCGGCATGCGCGTCCGGGATGCCGATCGCGGCGGCATCGAACACCGCCGGATGGCGATAGAGCGCCTCCTCGATCATGCGCGGATCGATGTTGTTGCCTCCACGGATGATCAGGTCCTTGGCCCGGCCGGTCAGCCAGAAGTAGCCTTCCTGATCCCGGTAGCCGAGATCGCCGGTGTTGAACCAGCCGCCCTCGAACCAGATACCACGGTTGTGCTTCGGATCGAGATAGCCGGCAAAGATGTTGGGGCCGCGCACGATCACCACGCCGGGCTCGCCGGGCTCGCAATCGCGCACGATGCGGTTATCGGCCACCTTGACCGCCTTCATCTGCTGGTAGGCCTTGCGAAATCCGATCGAGCCCGTGCGCGCCTCGCCGTAGCGCGGGTTGCAGGCGCTCAGCGCGGTGCCTTCGGTCAGGCCGTAGCCTTCCATGATGACCGAGCCGGTCTTCTTGCCGAAGGCCTCGGCGATCGCGGTCGACAGCGGCGCCGTGCCGCAGGTCGCGGCCTGCAGCGAACTGATGTCGGCACCGTCGATCGGGATGTTCAGCAGCATGTTGACCACGCTTGGCACCATGCTGATGGTGGTGACGCGGAAGCGCTCGATGATGCGCCAGATGTTGCGGATCACCGAAGGGTCGCGCCAGCCGCCGGAGGTCAGCATGACTACCGAGGCCCCGCGCGCCAGCGGCATCAGGCAGTTGGTCAGCACGCCCGTGACATGGAACATCGGCACGCCGCAGACGCGCACGTCCTCGGGCTGGACGTCATATTGCATGCCGCTGACCCAGGCCATGAAGACCTCGTTGCCATGGGTGTGGAGAGCGAGCTTGGGTGTGCCCGTGGTCCCGCCGGTATGGAACATCGAAGCGGTGTCCGCGGGAGCGATCCGCCGCCCGCTGTCGAGCGACTCGGCGCTCAGGCGCGGCAGCTCGGCCAGGAGGTCGACGATGCCGTCCTCACTTGCGGGACCGCCGCCTGCCTTGATCCAGTGCCGGACTTCGGGCAGGTCCTGCCGGATCAGCATGGCTTTGTTCCATGCCTCGATATCCGCGTCGGGGCCGTAGACAATCACGGCCTTCGCCCCCGCATTGCTCAGCAGGGCACGGATGATCTCCGGCTCCAGCATCCAGTTGACGGGGCAGGCGATGCCGGCGGCCTCGCTGCCCCAGATTGCGTATTGCGACTCCGGCGCTACTGGCATGAGAATGCCGATCACGTCGGTCGGGCCGATCCCGAGCGAATGCAGCAGGTTGGCGGTCTGGGTGATGCGCCCGAACAGCTGCCCGTGGGTGACCGTGGTGGCGCGGTCCAGCTCGTCACCCGAGGCGAAGTGGTACAACGCCGGGGCGTCGGGCGCGCGATCGCGCGCCAGGCGCAGCAGATCGTAGGTGCTGTCGGGCAGCTTGCGCCCGGCCAGCGGCGTCTGCTCGAAGCGCTCGATGTCGGCCAGGGTCGCGACCTGCAGGCGGGGATGGTAGATATCCTGCGCCGGGTCCGCGGCGCCAGGCGCGTGCGCGCCGGCGGCGGTTGCCAAGGTTGCTTGCGTCATGATCAGGATCCCCGGTAGGCCGGACGGCGCCTGTTCAGGAAAGCGTCGCCGCCTTCGTGCATGTCATCGGTGCTGAAGAGCGTGGCGAAGGCGAGCTGTTCCATCATCAGCGCCGTGTCCAGGTTCGTGTCCTGTCCGTTGTTGATCATCAGCTTGGCCATGGCGATGGAGTGCGGCGACTTCTCCGCGATGCGGTGCACGTAGGCCTTGGCCTCCTCGAGCAACTGCGCGGCGGGCACCACCTTGTTGACCAGGCCGATGCGGTAGGCCTCGTCGGGCTTGATGATCTCGCCGGTGAAGATCATTTCCTTGGCGCGCGTTGCGCCGACCAGCCGGACCAGGCGCTGGGTGCCTCCGCGCCCCGGGATCAGGCCGACATTGGTTTCGGTCTGCCCCATCAGGGCATTGTCGGCGGCCACGCGCAGATCGCAGGCCATGGCCAGTTCCAGGCCGCCGCCGAAACAGGGTCCGGCAATGGCCGCCACCACCGGTATGGTGCTGTGATGGATCAGCGCCCACAGGTCAGACGAGCCGCTGGTGGGGCCGAACGCGTCGATCGGGCGGCGCTTGAGCATCTCGACGAGGTCGCCCCCCGAGACGAATGCCTTGGTGCCGCCCCACAGGACGATGCCGCGGATTGTCTTGTCGGCCATCAGCGACGACATCGCCGCGTAGATGTCATTGCGCAGCGCGCCGTTGAGGGCGTTGTACTTCTCGAGCCGGTTCATCGTGACGATGCCGCAGCTGCCATCCCGGTCGACGAACACGGTGTCGTATTCGGTGATGCCGGTGCTCGGGTTCTTGGTCATGTTGCTGTCTCCTGGCTTGTTGGCGCTTCTTAGTGGATGAATTCGAACAGGCCGGCGGCACCCATGCCGCCTGCCGCGCACATGGTCACCACGCCGTACTTCGCCTTGCGGCGGCGCCCCTCCAGCAGCAGGTGGCCAACCTGGCGCGCGCCGGTCATGCCATAGGGATGGCCGATCGCAATCGCGCCACCGTTGACGTTGACGCGTTCCTCGGGCAGCCCCAGCTGGTCGATGCAGTACAGCGCCTGGCAGCCAAAGGCCTCGTTGAGTTCCCACAGGTCGATATCGTCGACGGTCAGCTCGTTGCGCTCCAGCAGGCGGGGAACGGCGCGCACCGGCCCGATGCCCATTTCGTCCGGCTCCACGCCCGCGGTCGCCAGGCCGATGAAATAGCCGAGCGGCACCAGGCCGCGCCGTTCGGCTTCCTTCTCTGACATCACCACGAGCGCCGCGGCGCCGTCCGACAACTGGCTGGAATTGCCGGCGGTCACCTGGTATCCCTCGCCCTTCACCGGGGGCAGGGCGCTGAGCTTCTCCAGCGTGGTGTCGGGGCGGTTGCCTTCGTCGGCTTCGAGCAGGCATGCCTCCGAGACGGTTTGCCCGGTCGCCTTGTCGGTCACGCCCTTGGTCGTGGCAAGCGGCACGATCTCATCCTTGAACAGGCCGGCCTGCTGGGCACGGTCGGTGCGCTGCTGGCTGCGCACGGAGAAGGCGTCCGATCGTTCGCGCGACATGCCATAGCGCTTGGCCAGGATCTCGGCGGTATCGATCATGTGCAGGTACACATCCGGCCGGTGCTGGGCAAGCCAGGCTTCCTGTTGCGCCGTCTTGAGCGTCACGGGCTGCGACAGGCTGATCGATTCGACGCCGCCGGCGACCATGACCGGCACCTTGTCGATCAGTACCCGCTGCGCAGCGAAGGCGACCGCCTGGAGGCCGGACGCGCAGAAGCGCGTGAGGGTCGTCCCGCTCACCGATACCGGCAGGCCGGCGCGAATGCCGCCGGCACGGGCGACATTGCCGCCGGTGGCCGCCACCGGCTGGCCACAGCCGAAGATGATGTCTTCGACTTCGGCACCGTCGAGCCTGGCGCGCCGCACGGCATGTTCGATGGCATGCCCGGCCATGGTGGCGCCATGCGTCTGGTTGAACGCGCCGCGGCCGGCCTTGCCGATGGGGGTACGGGCGTAGGAAACGATTACTGCGCGAGACATAGACTCTCCTTGGATGGTGGCTGTCGCGGGGGATTCCCGATCCCGGTCCGCAACGAATATAGACAGTGGATACATTAAGGCGGACCGATCCGGCTGGACGCGATGCCTGGATGGCATCGGCTGGCCGCGGAAGACTGCATCGGCTCATCAGTGTATCCACTGTCTACATGCTAGTGAGCGGATCTGGAGAGGTCAAGCGCTCAGCGTCGTTGCGCGGGTTTACCTCGATCTTGCGGTGAGCAATGGACGGGGGAAGACGGCGGCCGCCGGCCGTCGGCGGCTATCGGGATGCCTGCACGGCATCCACGATTTCGCTCGACAGCGTTTCCGAGCGCGCCGCGCGGGCGAGTACCAGGCCACCGACCATCGTGGCCAGCATCAGGATCGCATCCTTGCGCGAGGACTCACTGTCATCCCCCGCGATCAGCCGGATCAGCGAGCCGACGCGGGCCTCGAATCGCTTCCGGGTCTTGGCATCGAGTCGCGAGACATCCGTGCCGAGGGCGGCGATCGCGCAGCCGCTTTCCGGATGGTCGCGGTGCTTCTTGCTCATGTAGGCTTGAAGGATGGCACGCTTGCGCTGCTTCGCCGGCGCCGCGGACGCGGCCGCATCGAGAAAGGCCATGGTCTGGTCGAAGGCAGCGTCGACCGCGTCGGCGATCAGGGCATCCTTGGAATCGAAGTGCGCGTAGAAACCGCCATGGGTCAGGCCGGCGCTCTTCATCAACTGCGCCACGCCAATGCCGTTGACGCCGTGTTCGCGAAACTGGGCCGAAGCCGCCGAGATGATCTGATTGCGGGTTTCGGCCTTGTGATCTGGCGAGTAACGCACGATGGGGACTCCGTCATGATGAAGGGCAGCGACGCCCGTTGAAATGACGGCCATCATACATTCATGATGATGATGCCGGTGAGCCGGCTGTCATCGCTGTGCAATCTATAGTATGACGGGCATCATGGAATAACCAGGCCGAAGTGACGGATGCGGTGGAGCGGCGATCGTGCCTGGCTCTTCCTAGGGTAAGCACCGAGGTGGAAGTGAATTGCATTGCTTGACGACCCCGGATCGCCTGCCTAGGATGTAGACACCGGATAGATATTGCCTGCGTCGCCGCTGGCGCCGGCCGGATACGGTTGTGGCGAGAGCCGGAGCGGCGTGGCCAACCCGGGGCGAGTGACCCGACAGCGTGGAGGAATGAGATTTGGAACTGACTGGAAGGCAAGTCATCAAGGCGCCCAGGGCGGAGGTCTGGCGGCGCCTGAACGACCCTGGCACGTTGCAGCGGTGCCTGCCGGGGTGCGAGCACTATCAGAAAGCCGAGGGCGACGCCTATGACGCGGTGATCGTTGCCGCCATCGGTCCCATCAAGGCCCGCTTCAAGGGTACCGCCCGCTTCTCCGACCGGCAGGAGGGAATCGGCTATCGCATAGAGGGAACCGGCACCGGGGGCATGGCAGGCTTCGGCAAGCTCGACGCGGATGTCCGCCTGGAGGACATCGATGGCGGCACGTCCCTGCACTATGCCGCAGTTGCACAGATGGGCGGCAAGCTGGCGCAGATCGGTTCCCGGCTGGTGGGGGCGGTCGCCAACAAGTTCCTGGCGGATTTCTTCTCCCGTTTCGAGACACTGGTGATGGAATCGGGCGAGGGTGGTGCCGCCGTGGCGGCTTCCCCGCCGCAGGGCGCGCCAGTCGCCGCGGCGCAGTGATCCGTGGCCTGCGATGAGACGGGGATGAGGAGGCAGCGTGCCGGAGGAAGCTGGTTTCTTTTTTTTCATTCTTTAGTATGATGGTCATAATTCCATAGCGTGCGGCCGCCTCGCGGGCGGCCGGCACATAAAGGAGGCAAGGTGGCGCAAGTGAAGATACACAACACCATCAATGGCGTGAGCGCAAGCACCGAGACGGAGCCGAGGCAGCTCCTGGTGCACATGCTGCGGGACGCCATGCGCCTCACCGGCGTACACATCGGCTGCGACACCTCCCAGTGCGGAGCCTGCACCGTGCTGCTCGACCAGCGCACGGCAAGGTCCTGCACGGTGCTTGCCGTGCAGACCGACGGGAGCGCGATCCACACCATCGAGGGCATGGAGGACGATCCCACGGTGAACGTGCTCAAGGCAGCCTTCAATGAATGCCACGGCCTGCAATGCGGATTCTGTACGCCAGGGATGCTGCTTGCCGCGCGCGCGCTGCTGCTGCGCGTGCACTGTCCGTCGGAGGCGCAGGTGAGGGAGGCGCTGCACGGAAACCTGTGCCGGTGCACCGGCTACCAGAATATCGTCGACGCCGTCCTGCTGGCGGCGACAAGGCTTGCGCAGGGCAATGCGGTGGCCGTTGAGGAGCATTGCCATGAGTGAAGCCCCGCAAGACGCCACGACGCGCTATATCGGCAAATCCGTCAGGCGCCGGGAAGACCGGCGCCTGATGAGCGGGCGCGGCAGGTTTACGGATGACTTCCAGTTCCCCGGGATGGTATTCGCCGCCTTTGTCCGGTCTCCCTTCGCCCATGCGGACGTCCGCCATGTCGACACGGCGCAAGCGCTCGCGCTGCCCGGCGTCGTGGGCGTATTGACCTACGCGGATATCCAGGGAAAGGTCGGCGATATCCGTCCGAACTGGGTCGTGGGGGACTCGAAAGTGCCGGCCCATCCGCCGCTTGCCGCGGGGCGGGTGCGCTACGCCGGCGAGGCTGTCGCCATGGTGCTGGCAGGCACGCGAGAACTCGCGGCCGATGCCGCCGAGCTGGTGGCGGTCGAGTACGGGGAACTGCCAGCCGTGGCCGATGCGCAGGCGGCACTGTCTGCGGGCGCGCCGCAACTCCACGCCAATGTGCCGGGCAACCTGATCGGCGTCTACCGCGTCAAGGGCGGCGACTATGACGACGCGCTCAGGCAGGCCGACCGCGTGGTGTCGATCCGCCTGGTCAACCAGCGGCTGATACCCAGCCCGCTCGAGCCGCGCGCGCTCTGCGCCAGCTATGACCCGGTCGACGAGCAGCTGACTTTCATCGTGCCTACCCAGGTGCCGCATATGTCGCGGCGCTGGCTCTCGGAAGCCCTGGGCTGGCCGGAGCACCGGATCCGGATCGTCGCGCCCGACATCGGGGGCGGGTTCGGCGCGAAGATGCACTTCTATGCCGAAGAGGTGCTGGTAGCGTTTGCGTCCAGGCATTTCGGCCGGCCGGTCAGCTGGACCGAGTCCCGCAGCGAGAGCCATGTGGCCACCACGCACGGCCGCGCCCATGTGGAATATGTCGAAGCCGCGGTCAAGGATTCCGGCAAGGTACTGGGCATCAAGGTGCAATCGTTCGCCAACCTCGGGGCCTATCTTTCCAATATGGCCACCGGTATCCCGACGGTCAACACGGCCAGCTACGTCACGGGCAACTACCAGATCAGCTCGGTCGACGTCGAGGTCAATCTCGTCACGACCAACACCACGCCGGTCGACGCCTATCGCGGCGCCGGCCGGCCGGAGGCGGCCTATATCGTCGAGCGGATGATGGATGCGGTCGCCGGTGAGCTGGATATCGATCCGGTCGAGCTCCGGCGGCGCAACCTGGTGCAGGCCGACCAGTTCCCCTATCAGCCGCATAACAATGCGCGCGGAAAATGGGATAGCGGCAACTACCAGGCGTGCCTGGACAATGCCACCGAACTGGTCGACTACACCGGCTGGCGCCTGCGCCAGGCGGAGCTGCGGCAGCAAGGCAAGTACATCGGCATTGGCGTGACCTGCTACCTGGAACTGGTGGGCATGGGCATCTCCGCCCTGTTGCTGAGGGTCGGCTTCGATCGCGGCGGGTGGGAGAGCGCCCATATCCGGGTGCACTCCGACGGCAAGGTAACGCTGTTCAGCGGATCGATGCCGCAAGGGCACGGCCATGCCACCAGCTACGCGCAGATCGTGGCCGAGGTGCTGCAACTCCCGATGGAGGACGTCGATGTCGTGCAAGGCGACACCGACCGCGTGCTCGCGGGCCACGGGACGTTCAATTCCCGCTCGATGCCGGTCGGGGGCTCGGCGGCCTACCTGGCCGCGGGCAAGATTCTCGCGAAGGCCCGCAAGATCGCCGCGATCATGCTGGAGGCGCCGGAGGAGGATGTCCGCTACGCCGACGGCCGGTTCTCGACAGCGGCGGCGGACACCACCGTTGCGTTTTCCCGGGTGGCGCGCATGGCTTATGTCGCGAGCAAGTTGCCCAGGGATGTCGAGCCCGGGCTGGAAGAACGCGTGTTCTACGAGCCCACCTCGATGGGGGCGCCCAACGGTTGCCATGCGGTGGTCGTCGAGGTGGACATCGAGACTGGCATGGTAGAGATACTCGACTACGTCGCGGTAGACGATGTGGGGGTACTGATCAATCCCATGCTCTGCCACGGCCAGATGCACGGCGGTATTGCGCAGGGCATCGGCCAGGCCCTCTTCGAGGAGGCGAGGTACGACGAGGCGGGCCAGCTTTTGTCGGGATCGCTGCTCGACTACGGCTTCCCGCGGATCGAGCAGGTTCCCCGCATGCGCACCAGTTTTCACGTCTCGCCCTCGCCGACCAATCCACTCGGGGTCAAGGGCATCGGCGAGGCCGGCTGCGTCGGCGCGCCGCCGGCGGTGGTGGCGGCGGTATGCGACGCGCTGAAGCCATTCGGCATCTCCCATCTCGATATGCCCCTGACGCCGCCCAAGATCTGGCGCGCGATCCACGAGGCCAACAGGAGCGAGGCATGATCCCGTATCCGTTCGACTATGTCAGGGCAAGCAGCCTGCCCGACGCGCTCGCACTGCTGTCAGGCGATGCGGACGCGAAGCTGGTGGCCGGAGGCCATTCGCTTCTGCCCCTGATGAAGCTGAGGCTGGCCAGGCCGTCCCTGCTGGTGGACATCGGCCGGCTGCCCGAGCTGAAGGGCGTGGAAATCCACCAGGATCACATCTCGATCGGCAGTGCCACGACCCACGCCGAACTGGAGTCGGACAGCCAGCTGAGGGCATTGGCCCCGATGTTTGCCCGGGTTGCGGGCGTCATCGCCGATCCCGCGGTGCGTAATCGCGGAACCATCGGCGGGGCGCTGGCAAACGCCGATCCGTCGGCGGACTGGCCGGCTGCCATGCTCGCGCTGGAGGCCGAAATGGAGCTGGCCGGCGCCAACGGCACGAGACGTGTGCCGGCGCACGCGTTCTTCGTGGGGTTCATGTCCTCGGCCGTGCAGCCCGACGAGATCCTCGCCCGCATCCATATTCCCATGCCGGCCGCGCTGCGGGTCGGATACCGGAAGTTCCGCCATCCATCGTCGGGCTATGCCGTGGCCGCCGCCGCCGTCGCGCTGCGGTTCGCGGGGAGCCGGTGCGTGGGCGGCACGATCGGGATCACCGGCGTCGCCGACACGGCTTTCCGGCCTTATGCCGCCGAGGCTTTGCTGGGCGCCGGCTTCACGGGCGGGGCCGATGACATGGATCGCATCGCAATGGCGGCGTTTGCCGGCGTGACGCCGCTGACGGACAGCTTTGCCGATGCAGCGTACCGGCTTCAGCTCGGCAAGGTCATGCTGAAACGGGCGCTGGCGGATGCCATGGAGATAACGGGCCCGGGTGCCTGGCAGGCGCACCGTCCGCCCGGAGATTTTGCGAAACCGACAAGCAAGGAGTCAACGGAGTGAATGCGATGAAAGCAAGAGAAGTCGTGCTGTGCCAGCCGGTTCGCACAGCCATCGGGGCCTACAACGGCGCGCTCAAGGCTACGCCTGCGACCGAGCTCGGCGCGACGGTGATCGGCGAGACCTTCCGTCGTTCTGGCCTCGACCCGGCCCTGGTCGGCAGCGTGGTGTTCGGCAACGTGGTGCAGGCAGGCAACCGGATGAATCCGGCGCGGCAGGCCGCCATCGGAGCGGGCCTGCCGGTTTCGGTGCCCGCGATGACAGTCAATCGGGTATGCGGCTCCGGCGCGCAGGCCATTGCCACGGCGGCCGACGAAATCCGCCTCGGCTATATGGACGTGGCGATCGCCGGCGGCATGGAGAACATGGACCAGGCGCCCTACCTGATGCCTGCCGCCCGCTGGGGAAGCCGCATGGGCGATGCGGCGCTGCATGACAGCATGCTGCGGGACGGCCTGGTGGATGCGTTCTCGGGCGAACACTCCGGCTGGCATACCGAGGATCTGGTGGAGCGCTGCAAGATCAGCCGCGATGAACAGGACCGCTGGGCCGAACGCTCGCAGAGCCGTTTTGCCCGCGCCCAGGCGCAAGGCCGTTTCCTCGCGCAGATCGTCGGCGTGCCGGTGAAGGCGAAGGGCGGCGCGGTGATGTTCAGCGTGGACGAGGCGAATCGCCCGGACACCACGTTCGAGGTCCTCAGCCAGCTGCGGCCGGCGTTCCGCAAGAACGGCACCATCACGGCGGGCAATGCGCCGGGGCTCAATAGCGGCGCGGCAGCCATGCTGGTCGCCGAACGTTCCGTGGCCGAGGAAAGGGGACTGGCGCCGATGGCGAGGCTGGTGGCCTATGGCGTCGGCGCCGTGGAGCCGGGCCTGTTCGGCCTCGGCCCCGTGCCGGCCGTGCGCCAGGCCCTGGAGCGTGCGCAATGGGCGCTGGGCGATATCGAGCGGATGGAAATCAACGAGGCATTCGCGGCGGTGCCGCTGGCGGTTGCCGCCGAACTGGGCCTGCCGCACGACATCATCAATGTGGATGGCGGCGCCATCGCGCACGGCCACCCCATCGGCGCGACCGGCGCGATCCTGACCACGCGGCTGCTGCACTCGATGCGCGCGGACGGGATACGCCGGGGCATCGTGACCCTGTGCATCGGCGGCGGCCAGGGCATCGCCCTCGCGGTCGAGGCCCTGGCCTGAGCAGGCAGGCGAGGTGGCGAGGCGGCGAGGGACCGCTATCAGGCGCCCACGCCAAACCTTGCCGCCGGCGCGCTGCGCGAAAGGTTCGGGAACAGGGCCGTACGCGCGGATTCGTAGGCGTTCCAGTCGGCCACGTCGGGCAGTGACGGCACCGTGAAGACCTCGCCCTGGTCCAGCCCGGCGAGCGCCGCGTCGACCATGTCGTCCGCCGACATCACCCAATCCTGCGGCAGATTGTCCGCCGGCTGGCCGGCGACATCCCAGAACTCCGTGCGGGTCGCGCCGGGCAGCACGGCCTGCACGCGCACCCCCTTGTCGGCAAGTTCATGCTTGAGCGACCGGGTCAGCGCCAGCACGAAGGCCTTGGACGCGCCGTAGACGCCGTTCAGCAGTTCGGGGGAAATCGCCACGACCGAGGCAATGTTGATGATCGTGCCGGTACCGCGTTCCACCATGCCGGGAACGGCCGCATAGGTCAGCCGCGTCAGCGCCACCACATTCAGCTCGATCATCGACTGCATCTTGTCCACGTCAGAAGCCAGCAGCGGCGCGACCGCGCCCACGCCGGCATTGTTGACCAGCGTGGTGATGCTGGCATCGGTGCGCAGCAGCGTTTCGATGCGGCGGACGTCGGCTTCCGCGCCCAGGTCGGCCGTGACGATCTCGACCGAACGGCCAGTCTCGTCGGTCAGGCGCTGCGCCAGCGTCTCCAGGCGCTCGCGGTTGCGCGCCACCAGTACCAGGTCGTAGCCGCGCCGCGCCAGGCGGTCCGCGTAGATGGCGCCGATGCCGGAAGATGCGCCAGTGATCAGGGCCGTACCGGGTTGTGTGGTATTCGTCATGTCTTCTGCTCCAGTCTTGCCGTGGCCGACACCATGTCGGCCAGCACAGGAGCTAGAGTAGGCGCCAGGCCTGATGGCATCAATGTCGTAGATCCAACGTTTTAGGACATGGCCCCGCCAAGCTATCGCAGGAGGCAATTGCGCGGCACGAGCGGCCGGCACATGGCGGCGGTACCGCCCTGGACCGGCTGGCGCCGGGCTTTCGCAGGCCGGATGGCACTTGCCCCGGCGCACCCGGATGGCCTTCGCCTGCAATGCAATGCGGGTGGCGGGCAAGGTTGCAATGCGGACAAGATCGCACTAACTTTTATTTGTTCGCCACGGTCGGTACGACGATTCGGCCGCGAAAGTTCCGCGCGCAACTGTCTCGAAGGAGTAGCCAGCATGACACGTGTTCTGCTAACGAACCTGAAGCCCGACATCTCCGACGAGGATATCCGCGCCTTCCTGGCCAAGTACGGCCTGCCGCCTTGCGATGAGATAGAACATGTGCCCGGGGATGGCACGCGCCCCGCAGCGGAACTGGTCTTCCATGCGATCGACGCCGACACCTTGCGCAAGGCGCTGCCTCGAATTCATCACATCTTCTGGAATCAGCGCGAGCTCAGCGCGCTCATCCTGTCCGATCGATTTACCTGAACCCGGCGCAGCGGCTGGTCACGACCAATGCGTGGCATGTCCGCTGTGAAGGCAGCCAATCTGGTCTTGCCTGACGGCCTGAAGACTGCAGCGAGGCTGGTCGCCGGCACTCAAGGACGCTGCCTCAGGCGGTATATGGCCCGGGTGGCTGGCCTTCACCCAGCGAGCGCAGGAGTGTCGGAACCTTGGCCCTGCTGGTGGCCTGCACTTTTGTGATGAGGGTATGGTCCACGCGATTCACGCCGTACGTCTGGGCGATGTCGGATCGCAGTCGGTGCCACAAATGACAGGTCATCTCCGCGTCGACCATGGCCCGGTGAGCTCGCCCGGGTTTGGGCAATTGCAGCATGTCCACCAGCGTCGATAACCTGTGATTGCCGGCGTGCGGGTAGAGCCGCCTCGACACGAGCATCGTGCAGGCAAAGGACTGGTCGGCGGCCATGCCGAGAAGCCCAAGCTCAGACTGCCAGAAGCGCCGGTCGAAGCCGGCATTGTGTGCGACGACAGGGTGGTCGCCAACGAACTCGGCTGCTTCGCGCATTACCTTTGACGCGGCGGGTGCCGACGCGATCATGTCGTTAGTGATGCCCGTCAGATTCACGACATCGGAAGGGATACGCCTGCCCGCATTCATCAGGCTTTGATAGCGGTCGACGATCTGCCCGTCGCGCAAAAGGATGACGGCAATTTCCGTAGCCCGGTCACCTTGACGCGGCGACAGCCCCGTCGTTTCGAAATCCAAAACCGCAACTGTCTGCACGTTGCCTTTCCCTGTAAGTCTTTAGGCTCCAATCTCTGCTGTCGGATGCAGCCTCGTCATCGCCCAGCCGTGCGTCAGCTGCCGGGAACGCACCATGTTCGATGGCTCCCTGCATATCGTCGAGGGCTTCCTCAAGCCCTGCGACGAATTCCGGCACCGTGCGAATGCTACACGAGAAGCTGCAAGCCTATGCCGAGAGGGGCGGTCGCCGATCCTCTGGCGAATCCACAAGAGGCCCGTTGACTTGCCCTGGCAGGGGGATCGGGTCGCGCAGCAGCGGGTGACAACGGTACGACCGCACGAGGCGCTTGCCACTTATACCGCGGAGACGCCGCTCGCCTGTGCCGCGGCGCCGAAGATCGGCGGCGCAGTGACGATGGAACGAAGCGCGGGCTCGGCAGGCCTGAGGGCGGCGAGGTCGGGAACGGGACGGCGCAATGCCGCCGATGCGGCAAACGCCGTTTCCATCGCCTGGGCCACGCCCAGGGTTTCACCGTCGCCCCGGAACCGGCCGGTCACCTGCAGGCCGAACGGCATGCCGAGGTCGTCGGTGCCGCAGGGCAGCGAGATGGCAGGGTGCGTGGTCAGGGTCACGACATACGTCAGGGCCAGCCAGCGGTAGTAGTTCTCCTGTTTCTCGCCGTTGATGGTATCCGCGTACAGGCTGGTCCACGGGAACGGCGAGACCGGCGTGGTGGGCGACAGGATGACGTCGTAGTCCCGATAGGCCTGCTGGAAGCGCTGCAGGATGCGGTTCTGCTCGGCCTGCGCCCACGCGCTATCGGCCAGCGACATCTTCGCGCCCATCTCGTAGTTCGCACGGGTGTTGGGGCCGAGGCTGGCGGGATCGCGCTGGTAGGCCTCGTGCATGCCGGCGACGAAGCTCTCGGCGCGCAGCACGTCGAAGCAGCGGTGCACATCGCCCAGGTCGAAGGTCACCTCATCGCACTGCTTGAACAGATGCCGCATCGCGGCAATCTTCGCGCGGAACACGCGGCGGATACCGTCGTCCACCGCGCAGCAGCCGAAGTCCTCCGTCCAGCCGACCCGCAAGGCCGACAGGTCCACGCGTGCCGGCGAGAGGAAAGCGGCCGGATTTACCTCGTAGCTCAGCGGATCGGTGACCGATACACCCGCCGAAGCCGCAAGCTGCAGGCAGGCATCGGCGACTGTGCGGCCCATTGGGCCGACCACGGAGATCGGGGTCCAGCCCAGCAGCTTGCGCGAGTTGGGTACGATGCCTGGCGAGGGCCGGAAGCCGACCACGCCGCACTTGGCCGCGGGAATGCGCAGCGAGCCACCGGTGTCGGAGCCGGTGCAGACCGGCAGGAAATCGGCCGCCAGCGCGGCGGCCGAGCCGCCGGAGGACCCGCCCGCATTGAGGTTCGGGTTGAAGGGGTTGCCGGTCGCGCCCCAGACGGCGTTGCGGGAGTTCGCGCCGGCGCCCATTTCCGGGATGTTGGTCTTGGCAACGACGATGGCGCCGGCCGACCGCAGCCGCGCTACCAGCACGTTGTCCTCGGTGGGCAGATGGCCGCGAAACAGCGGCGAGCCGTAGGTGGTGAGCAGCCCCGCGGTTGCCTCCAGGTCCTTGACGCCAAGCGGCAGTCCGTGCAGCAGGCCGAGTGATTCGCCGCGCATGACCGCCTGCTCGGCGGCCCGGGCTTCCGTGCGTGCCCGCTCGTAGCAGGTCGCCGTGATCGCGTTGATGGCCGGGTTGTAGGTTTCGATGCGGGAAATGCACGCGTCCAGCAATTCAACCGGCGAGATTTCCTTGGTGCCGATCAGGCGGCGAAGTTCGACTGCGGAAGCCGAGGTCAGCTTGTCTTGCTCGTTCATGAAGTAGGGTCTCCTCGGGCCGTTTCGTCCTGGAACCGGCGGCCCGCGTCTGGAAGGTCAATCGAGCTTGATATTGGCGCGTTGCGCGATGGCGCGCATCTGCGGCATTTCCTTTTCGATCATGCTGGTGACTTGCTTGCCCGGCGCGTAGGAGGGCTCGATGCCGTTGTCAGCCAGTTTCTTGCGCGTAGCCGGATCGGCGATGGCCTCGGCCAGCGCCTTCTCCAGCTTTGCCTTGACTTCGGGCGGCAGGCCTCGCGGCGCGACGAGCGCGATCCAGGTGCTGGCGTCCATGCCGGGATAGCCGCTTTCCGCCACGGTCGGCACGTTCGGCAGCAGCGACGAGCGCTTTGCCGTGGTGACCGCGATAGCCTTGATCTTGCCGGACTTGAGTTGCGGGATGGCCGCGGCCACGGTGTCCACGCTGAAGGGGATCTGGCCGCCGATCAGGTCGGTCATGGCCGGAGAGCTGCCCTTGTAGGGCACATGGAGCATCTTGATGCCGGTGAGGTTCAGGAGCGCTTCGCCGGCGAAATGGGCGGTCGTGCCGGCGCCGAACGAGCCGTAGGAGTACTTGCCGGGGTCTGCCTTTGCCGCGGCGACGAACTCCTTGAGGTTGTTGACGGGAACGTCGTGGTTCGCGAGCAGTATCAGGCCGGTCGAGCCGATCAGGCCGATCGGCTCGAAGCTCTTCTGCGGGTCATAGGGGAGCCGCGGGTAGACAGCGGGGTTGACCGTGAACGTGGTGCCGGACGTCGCCATCAGCGTGTAGCCGTCCGGCGCGGACTTCGCGACATAACTCGCGCCGACAACGGTGCCGGCGCCGGGACGGTTGTCGACTATCACGGTCTGGCCAAGCCGTTCTCCCAGTTTCTGGCCGACCAAGCGGCCAACGACATCGGTGGCGCCGCCTGGCGGAAACGGCAGGACAAGCTGGATCGGTTTCGACGGGTAGCTTCCCTGCGCGGCGGCGAGGGCTGGCGCCAGGCCGGCCCCGGCGGCAAGGCCGCAAGCCATGAGGAGGGACAAGACGGGGCGGGCAGGGGATCGCATATTGATGCTCCGGCAGGATGGGTAAGCGACGCGCGACAGCGGTGCGCCGGGTAACACCATCATCGTACGATCAAGTTGGAATGAAATCGTAGCAATGTTTAGAACTATTGATTGCCAAATCGGCAATCCGTAGAATTGACCGCATCCCTGTTCATTTGCGCCGAGGCGCCCCCATGTCCTACCGCATCCTGCAGGAAACCGCCGTGCGCTACTTTCTCGAGGTGGTGCGCACCGGCACGGTCAAGGACGCTGCCCTGAAGCTGAACGTCGCGCCGTCGGCGGTGAGCCGGCAGATCGCCAAGCTGGAAAGCGAGCTCGATACCCTGTTGTTCGACCGGCGGGCGAGGGGGCTGGTCCCCAATGCGGCAGGAGAGTTGCTGGCGGCACACGCCAAGCGCACGCAACAGGACATCGACCGCGTGGCGGGCGATATCCAGGCGCTGCGCGGCTTGCGCGTGGGGCGGGTGCGGCTGGCGAGCGTGGAGGGCATCGCGCACGAATTCATTCCGTTGCTGGCGGCGAGCTTCAGGGAAAAGTACGTCGGGATCCGCTTCGACCTCGACGTCTGCCCGCAAGGCGACATTGCCCGGCGCATCCGCGATGGCGAGGCCGACGTGGGCATCACGCTGAGCGGGCTTCCCGAGCCGGAGATCGAAGTGGAGCTGCGTCATCCGGCCCCCGTGCTCGCCATCATGGCGCCCGGCCATCCGCTGGCTGGACAGCGCCAGATTTCACTGTCGCAGGTCGTCGAATATCCGCTCGCGCTGCCGCCCAAGGACAGCTCGCTGCGGCAGTTGCTCGACACCAGCTGCAGTCGCCAGGGCCTGCGCTACCAGACCGTCTTTTCCAGCAACCATCTGGACTCGCTGGCCGGATTCGCGGCAGCGGGGGGCGATGTCATCACTTTCTACGGCGAGCTTTCCGTGCGGGGCCGCCTGAAGGCCGGCACCGTCGCCGCCGTGCCGTTGCGCGACCGGGAGCTGAACGAGCGCTATATCGAGATCCAGACCCTGGCCAAGCGAAACCTGCCGCCCGCGGGGCGGGCCTTCGTCCAGCACCTGACGGAGGCCATCACGGCGTGAGCGGTGAATGATTGCCTTATCGGCAATCATTTATTCGATTAATTGCTCGCGACGCATATTCCGTTTAGCCGGGCCAGCGTGGAGAATCGGGGCACGGATTCTCTCCCTCCTGCTACCCCTACGGCTCGCCATGACCCAGATCGCAAATCTGCCCTTTTCCAAGATCCGCATCGCCAACGGCCTCGCCTTCCTCTCCGGCGAGTTGCCGCTCGAGGCCAACGGCAGCATTCCCGAGGGCATCGAGGCCCAGACGCACCTGGTGCTCGCGCGGATCGCGGCTACGCTTGAAGAGGCCGGCCTGACGCTCGGCGATGTGGTCTCGGCAACGGTCTATCTCACCGACAAGACGGATTTCGCGGGGTTCAACCAGGCGTATCGCGAGCATTTCCAGGATCCGCTGCCGGTCCGCACCACGGTCTGCTGCGACCTGGTGCTGCCGGCCCGCCTCGAAATCTCGGTGGTCGCCGCGACCCGCTCCTGAAACACGGACTACCGGCATGACAACGGACATCGTGGTACTTGGCGCCGGCATGGTCGGCGTGTGCACGGCAGTCGCGCTGCGCCAGCGCGGGCATGCGGTCGTGCTGGTCGACCGGCAGGCGCCCGGCAGGGAAACGTCATATGGCAACGCGGGCATCATCCAGCGCGAAGCGGTTCAACCCTATGCTTTTCCGCGCGAATGGATGGCCGTCCTTCGCGTGATCACCCGCCAGGGCAACGATGTCCACTACCACCCCGGCGCGCTCGCGGGCCTGCTGCCGACGCTGGCCCGCTACTGGCGCGAGTCCGCGCCCAAGCGGTATGCGGGCACGGTGACAGCCTACAGCGCGCTGATTCGCCACTGCCTCACCGAGCACGACAGGCTCATCGCGCTGGCCGGCGCGCAGGACCTTGTGCGCAAGTCAGGGTGGCTGCAGGCTTATCGCAGCAACTCGCCATTCGACCATGCGGCGCGCGCCGCGAGCGCGGTCGCGCGCGAGCACGGGCTCGATTGCCGCATCCTCGACCGGGCCGGGCTTGCCGCTGCCGAGCCGGCGCTGCACGGGACGATGGCCGGCGCGATCCACTGGCGCGATCCCTGGACCATCGCCGACCCCGGCGAGCTGGTCAGCCGCTACGTCACACTGTTCGAGAAAGAGGGCGGCATCGTCCGCCGCGGCGACGCCACCACGCTGAAGCCGGCCGGCACCGGCTGGACCGTGGCAACCGAAGACGGCCCCCTCACGGCGGCGCATGCCGTGATCACGCTAGGCCCTTGGGCGCCAGCCTTGACCAGGCCTCTCGGCTATCGTTTTCCGCTGTTCGTGAAGCGCGGATATCACCGCCACTATGCGGTCGAATCGATGCCGGAGCTGCCGCTGCTCGATGCCGAGCATGGCCTGATGCTGGCGCCGATGCAGCGCGGCTTGCGCCTGACCACGGGGGCTGAGTTCGCCCACCACGAAGCGCCGCCGACCCCCGTCCAGTTGCAGCGCGCCGAGCGCTACGCCCGCGAGCTGGTCCGGCTCGGCGCGCCGGTAGAGGACACGCCCTGGCTCGGCGCCCGGCCGTGCGTTGCCGACATGAAGCCCGTCGTGGGCAGGGCGCCACGCCATCGTGGGTTGTGGTTCAATTTCGGGCACGCCCATCAGGGCTTCACGCTGGGCCCGGTCACGGCGCGCCTGATCGCCGAACTGCTCGACGGCGTGCCACCCTATATCGATCCCCGCCCGTACGACCCGATCCGCTTCGGGGGCTGACGTCTGCAGACGGTGCGCCGCCCGCACCGGGAGCCAGTGCCAGGACTCGTCCGCGCATCGACGCTGTCGGCGCCAGAGAACGCAATTAACGCCCCAGAGAATTACCCACTGACAACACGCGCACGTTGTGCGCGGGCTTGCAACCGTCCTGGCTCTGCCTGGTGCCGGGGGCTGCCCAGGCGCATGTGGCACGGCAGCAAGCAGGCGAGCACGAGACAGTTGGCGACGGTCGTTTGCGTGATGCGAATGATTATGACAATCATCAGTAATTGACGGCGCCATCAACTAGACTTAGCCGCATGTATCGCCTGCCGAGCATCCGCGAGCTGGGAGGAGCCAATGCCCGCCTTCGCCGTTCCTGTTCTCGCCCCCCGCTTGCTCCCGAAGACGCGCGCACAACGCATCACCATTGTCGTGCGTATCGGAAGCGCCGCCCCTGTTGCGTACGCCCAGCCGGCAGAGGCCACGGAGCCATCCGGTACGCCATCCGCGCCGGCATCGGCGGCCATGCTGCCTCAGGTCACCGTGCGTGGCGACACTTCGCCCGACGTATCGCCGCCGCCTCATGCCACCAGGAATCACCATGCAGAACGTTGGAATCTTCCACCTCTGGTCGCAAGGCGACTTCGTCATACGCGCGGCCGCCATTGTTCTGCTCGCAATGTCACTGCTGTCGTGGATCGTGATTCTCAGCAAGGCGTGCGATCTGGTTCGCCTCAGGAAGAATGTGCATGACGCAGAAGGGCGCTTCTGGCACGCGGACGATTTCGACCACGCGCTGGACACGCTGGGCGCCGGCCAAGTCAATCCCTTCCGCGCGCTCGCCCTGGCCGGCAAGGACGCCATGCAGCGCCACCACGCACACCAGCCGCAACTGCATGCCCAACTGGATATCTCGGACTGGCTGACCCGCTCGCTGAAGATGTCGATCGAAGAAGCCGTGGCCCGTATGCAGGCGGGCCTTGCCATCCTGGCATCGGTAGGCTCCACCGCACCGTTCGTGGGTCTGTTCGGCACCGTATGGGGGATCTATCACGCGCTGATCGGCATTGGTGCGTCGGGCATCCCGACGGTAGACAAGGTGGCCGGCCCCGTTGGCGAGGCCTTGATCATGACCGCATTCGGCCTGGCCGTGGCCATTCCCGCCGTGCTGGGCTACAACGCGCTGAGCCGTGGCAACAAAGGCGTGATCAGCAAGCTCAACCGTTTTGCGCACGATCTGCACGGCTACTTCGTGACCGGAACACGCCTGCACCCCAGCGCTTCCCGCCGGGCCGAGGACGGGCCGGTGCGGCTGGCTGTCAGGAACTAAGCGGGTTTGGCGGTACCAGAGGGACACCCATGCAATCTGGCACGCTCCACGCCATATCCATGGCGCCGGTGCCTGCCGCCGCGCCGTGGTCTATCCTGAAGGCAGCCCGGCCTCGCCGGCTGGACGCCGGGCGCAGGATGGCCGTCATCTGTTCGGTATTGCCAGCCGTGCTGACCAGAAGCGAGGCAGGTGCCATGCTCAGGAACACCGTTTCAGCGCTGGCCGCGATCTTGGCGCTGGGGCTGCCGGCGTTCGCCGGCGCCGCCGCTCATCCGTCCGGCACGCTGGCCGTGACGTTCATCCATCCCGAGACCTATACCGATGCCTCATGGTCGCAGGGATACGGCAGCGACCGCCAGGTGCTTGAGGAAATCAACCAGCATCTGGCCCGGCTCGCCGCCCGCTCGCTTCCCGAAGGCTACGCGCTCACGATCGAGGTGCTCGACATCGACCTGGCCGGCTATGTCGACTGGCGCTACGCGTCGCAGATCCGGGTGATTCGCGACGCCACATGGCCGCGCATGAAGGTCAGGTATGTGCTCAAGCATGGCGACGAGGTCGTCGCCAGCGGCGAGGAGCGCATGTCCAACATGAACTTCAACTGGGGCGTCAATCTGTACGGCTACTCGGACCGGCTGCGCTACGAGAAAGCCATGCTCGACGACTGGTTCGAGCGGAGGATTGCCAAGGTCACTGGCCACGCCTGACCGGCCAGGGCAGGGCGTTCCAGGCCGGACGCGCGGCGGTCCCGGCACCGCGCGCAAGCGGATGCGCCATCCCTGGCGTCCCGGGCTGCGCACATGCCCTGGCCCGCACGACTATGCCTCGTCGATCTCGCCGAAGCGGGCGGCGAGGAAGTCGATCAGTGCTCGTACTGACGGCAGGAGGCCGCGGCGCGACGGATACACGGCATGAATGACACCGCCCCGCGGCTGCCAGGCGGGTACGAGGTGGACCAGGTGTCCTTGTCTGAGCTGATCCGTGATCAACATGGACGGCAAGCACACAACCCCGATCCCCGCCGTTGCCGCGCGAAGAAGCGTGAGCATGTCGTCTGTCACGAGCCTGGGTACATGCCGCACTTCGGCGAAGGCGCCTTCCGGGCCTTCCAGGCGCCATACGTGGCTGGACTGGGCCGGGCCCAGGTCAAGCGTGGGAAGGTGCGCCAGATCCGCGGGAGACCGCGGCTCGGCCTGGCCCGCCAGGAGCCGGGGACCCGCCACCACGCACCATGCACGCCCGGCCAGCACCTTCATCACGAGATCGCTGTCGTCTAGCGGCGGTACCCGTACCCGGATGGCAACATCAACGCGCTCTGCAATCACGTCCACGCGCCGGTTGGTGGCCTCGAGATGCACGGTTACCTTGGGGCACGCAGCCATGAACTCTGCCACCATCTCGCCAACTCTGGCGTGAAGCAGGGCCACCGGGCAGGTGACGCGGACAATGCCCTGGGGCTCCGAGCGGGTCAGGTCGATCGCCTGCTGTGCCGCTTCAGCCTCCACCAGCACCGCCTTGCAATGCCCGTAGTAACTGTGTCCGATCTCGGTCACCGAAAAGCGCCGCGTGGAGCGCTGGATCAGGCGCACGGCGAGTCGCTCCTCCAGCAAGGCAATGCGACGGCTGAGCTTGGACTTCGGGATCCCGAGTGCGCGACTGGCGGGCGCGAAACCTTGATGGTCCACCACCTGGGCAAAGTAGAAGAGATCGTTCAGGTCCTGTTGCATCGCGGCATCATCATCGTCCTATGGATAGAACACAGAGGATAAACGACGCTGCCTACCGGTATGCGAGCGGCATGCCTATGCTTCCTATCACCGCAGCCGGACAACCGGCCGACGAATCAGGAGCATCGGATGAAGAAGGTTCTGGGTATATATGGCAGTCCACAAGGCCACTGGGTCGGCGATGGCTTCCCCGTGCGCACGCTCTTTTCGCAGGCGAACCTTGGCAATCGCGCGAGCCCTTTCCTCATGCTCGACTACGCGGGCCCGGCTCACTTTGCGCCGACCTTCGGGCGCCGCGGTGTGGGCGAGCATCCGCATCGCGGGTTCGAAACGGTCACCATTGTCTATCAAGGTGAACTGGAGCACCGCGATTCAACTGGGCAGGGCGGAAAGATCGGCCCGGGCGATGTGCAATGGATGACTGCCGCAGCGGGGATCCTCCACGAGGAGTACCACTCGGAGGCGTTCGCCAGGCAGGGTGGCACGCTTGAGATGGTGCAACTCTGGGTCAACCTGCCAGCGCGCGAAAAAATGAGCGAGCCGGGCTACCAGACGCTGCTTGACGCAAATATCCCGCAAGTTGCGCTACCTCGAGGCGCTGGATCGGTGCGCGTGATTGCAGGGGAATTTGGTGGCGCCCTCGGGCCGGCGCGTACGTTCACGCCGATCGACGTCTGGGATGTACGCCTGCTGCAAGGGCATGGTGCCGAGTTCACGGTCCCCTCAGGGCGGAACGTGCTGATGATCGCGCTGCATGGCAACGTAACGGTCAACGGAACGCAGTCGGCGCACGAAGCCCAGCTGGTCGTCCTCGAACAGGCGGGCACCGGCTTCACGCTCGAAGCCGACAGCGACGCCACGATCCTGCTGCTCTCCGGCGAGCCGCTGGACGAACCGGTGGTGAGCTACGGGCCGTTTGTCATGAACACGCAGCGGGAGATCGAACAGGCTCTGTCGGACTATCGCAGCGGTCAGTTCGGGCGGATTCCCGCCAGCGTCGACTGATACCGCCGCCGATGTAACCCCGTTCCTGGCGTGTGGCAGGTCGTCACGCGCCATCGCCCGGCAGCCGGGCCGTTTCCGGCATGCCCAAACAACACTGTTCCAGGAGATTTACCATGAGCGCTCCCGTCAACTTCAACGGCAGGGCTCCGAAGATCGACCCTTCGGATACCGCCATGCTGTTGATCGACCACCAGAGTGGTTTGTTCCAGACCGTGGGCGATATGCCCATGCCCGAGTTGCGCGCACGCGCCGCGGCACTGGCCAAGATGGCCACCCTGGCCAAACTGCCGGTCATCACCACGGCGTCGGTGCCGCAAGGGCCCAATGGTCCGCTGATTCCGGAGATCCACGAAAACGCACCCCACGCGCGCTACGTCGCGCGCAAGGGCGAGATCAATGCCTGGGATAACCCGGAGTTCGTCGCGGCGGTGCGAGAGACCGGTCGCAAGTCGCTGATCATCGCCGGCACGATCACCAGTGTCTGCATGGCGTTCCCCTCCATCAGCGCGGTCGCGGATGGCTACAGGGTCTTCGCCGTGGTGGATGCCTCCGGCACTTACTCGAAGATGGCGCAGGAAATCACGCTGGCCCGCGTGGTACAGGCGGGGGTAGTACCGATGGATACCGCCGCGGTCGCCTCCGAACTGCAGCAGACCTGGAACCGGCCGGACGCGCAGGAATGGGCGGATGTCTATACCCGGATCTTCCCCGCCTATCAGTTGCTGATCGAAAGTTACACGAAGGCGCAGGACGTCCTGGCGCACCACGAAACTCTCGATTCTCAACGTTGATCCGAACACTTTCCTCCAGGAGTTGAAGATGACCAAGACCTACAAGCGGCTGGACAAGAACGACGTCGCCGTTCTGATGGTGGATCACCAGGCTGGGCTGCTCTCACTGGTGCGTGATATCGAGCCGGACAAGTTCAAGAACAACGTGCTGGCACTGGCCGACCTGGCCAAGTACTTCAAGCTTCCCACTGTGCTGACCACCAGTTTCGAGGACGGTCCGAACGGTCCCCTGGTGCCGGAGCTGAAGGCGATGTTTCCGGATGCGCCGTTTATTCCCCGGCCTGGCCAGATCAATGCGTGGGACAACGAGGATTTCGTCAAGGCGGTCAAGGCCACGGGCAAGAAGCAGTTGCTGATCGCTGGCGTGGTGACCGAGGTATGCGTTGCGTTTCCTGCGCTGTCAGCCATCGCGGAAGGCTACGACGTGTTCGTGGTCACCGACGCATCCGGTACGTTCAATGAAGTGACGCGACATTCCGCATGGAACCGCATGGCCGAAGCCGGTGCGCAACTGATGACCTGGTTCGGCGTCGCGTGCGAACTGCATCGCGATTGGCGTAACGATATCGAAGGGCTGGGCACGCTGTTCTCGAACCATATCCCGGACTACCGGAACCTGATAACGGCCTACACCACGGCGAAGGCATCCAGATAGACTCCGCCGATCGCTCAGAAACTGGCGATCTGCGGCGGGAATGGGGCCGCGCCCCGATCGGCCGACCGGGGCAGCAAGTTGCCCCGGGGCCGCGACTGCAAAGGAGGAAATCAAAGGAGGAAGTACTTCCAGGGTGCGCTACTTGCCTGCCGGTACGGCCGGCGCCTCCTCCGTGCGCGGTTGGTCAGCTACGATTCTGGCGCCGACATCGTTCAGCAGTCGCTGGAAATCGGGCGACGTCATGATGATCTTCCCGGCGGCGGCACGCAGGCGGTCGACGGCCTCGGCCGGCAGCGAGAACGACGTCGGGAGTTCATTCAGGTAGGCCAGTTCCTCCTTGTCGGCCAGCTGCGCGAACGATACGTCGATTGCATAGATTGTCGCGTCTGGCGTGCGTAAGGCGGTGGTTACCGCGGCGTCCTTGTTGGCGGCAAAGGCACGGGACTCGCGCACCCGGCGCATGGATTGCCACCGCGCCTGGTTGTCCTTCAACAACTCGGTCGCCTCGTAGGAATAATGGTCAATCGGAACGCCGGTGGCTTTCACCAGGATCTCCAGCGTGCCCGGCGGGGATTCCGATTTGTCCCATGCTGTTTTGGGCGTGGACAGGGAGTTGACGACAAAGACGACGATTCTTCGCGTATGGTCGAGCGGCGAAGGCTGGCGGATCAGATGCAGCGCCTCCATAATCTCCAGCGAATCCAGCACGCTACGCATGCCGAGGTTGTCTGAAACGCCGCCATCCACGATATGGATGTAGGGCCGGTCGGCGCTGTCTCCGAATTCCGCCTCCTCCCTCAGATGGCGGGTCGCGCGCGCAGCCGGCCTGGGCGGGTCGCTGGCGTCGAGAAACGGCTTGATCCAGCCGGGAGGGGCGTAGCCGCAATGGCCGCCATAGTTGTTGAGCGTGATCGGCGTGAGCACCACCGGCACTGCCGACGACGCCGCTGCGGCGCGGGAAAGCCGGATCGCACTCAGATCGGAACAGAGCACGTCGAATGTGGTCTGTGTAAAGGGCAGGCGGGCTCCTGTGGAAATGTCCGTGGCCGAGGCGATGATGAACGGACCGTTTCCGCGATTGAGGTCGCCGAACGTCGCGCCATGGAACAGGATCTCGTCATACAGGTCTGCCGCCAGTTCCGAGCGGCCCCAGCCGCTCGACCACAGGGACGGCCAGTAGGCAGGATTGAACGTGCGCAACGTAATCGTGCCTTGCACATCGCGCTTGAGGAAACGTTGTTCGTAGTCATCAAAGAGTTTGTCACCGTAGAGCCCATAGGCGAGCGCCGTGAAGCTTCCGCCCGACACACCGGTGATGACGGCGACATGGTCAAGCAGGCGAGACTTGTTCCCCTTCGGGCCGACAACTTCCGTATTGCGCAGGAACTCGAGGACGCCGTACGAAAAGGCGGCCGCACGTGTTCCCCCGCCAGAGAAGGCCAGGATTACCAGGTTTTCGTTGTCCGTTGAGTGTTGCGGGCGGGTAAGGAAGCGATAGCCGGTGTTTGGGTCGGCGTTGGCGATCGGCGGGTTGACCGGCCGGCTGGCGCAGCCGCCAAGCAGGAGCAACAACGCAAGCATCAGCACTGCAGGCGTCGGCAATCGTGTCATGGATCCTCCGAATCAGACGATGCAAGCCTCGCTATCTCGAGGGAGTGTGCAAACCGGGCTTTCTGGAAATCGGTTGATACCAGCAATTAGCATAGTCGGAAAAAACCGTGCGACCGCCACAGCGGGCGAAGAATGGTGGCGCAACCGCATGGAGAATCCGACGCTAACCTGGTTGGCGTCCCTCGGTTATCGGAACAATATGTCGTTATCCGCACTCCTTCGGCTTGTTCCGGGCTACCCTGCGGCAATGCCGGGCCGTCATCTTGCCTGTTACCGGCTTCCCGATGCGGACAGCGAATCGTAGTCCGGTGAGCGCATCAAGTCGTGCAACTGGCGGCGCCGCACGCCCATATTGCCGCCATCGAACAACGGGAAGGCCAGCGCATCCTGCAACATGCCAGCCAGGGGAAGGGCATGGTCATAGCTGTCGATGCCCACGACCCGCATCAGGTCGGTGATCACGCGGACTGCCATTTCCGAGCAGAAGACCTTGGCGTGCAACGCGAGTTCAAGCGCGCCGGGAGCGCCTGCGTCTATCGCGCTGCAGGCGCGCAAGCTCAGCGCACGGCACGCCTCGATGGCCATCTTTGCATCTGCCAGCGCATAGCCGACCGCCTGGTGCTCGATGATGTTGGCAACTCCCGCTCGCTTCTCTGTCCTCGCAAAGTGCAAGGCAAAGTCAAACGCTCCCCGCATTACCCCGACTGACATGATCCCGACCAACGCTGCCGTGCCGGAGAAGCTTGCCTCGACCAGGTCCTTGCCACCACCGACGGTGCCGATCACGCTGTCCTTCGGCACGCGGACATTGTCCAGGCGGAACTGCGGCGTATAGTGCGCCCGGTGTCCCATGGACTCGGTGCAGCCGTCGGGCACGATGCCCTCTCCCGGTTTCGCCACCGCCAGGATGCTGATTGCATGGTCAGGATCGGCTTGTGGATCCGTCCGGCATACCACGCACAGCAGGTCCGCGCCCTTGTTATCCCAGCCCGTCGCCGACGATACCCACTTCTTGGTGCCGTTGATGACCCACTCGTCGCCTTCCATGCGCGCCGTCGTGCGCACGCCCGCGCCGGGGGCGGGAGAGGAGAAATTGGCGCTGCCGCCGGGTTCGGAGTTCGCAAGTGCGGCCAGCGGGGCGCCTTTCCGTGCGAGGAATGGCGCGAAATAGCGCTCGTGTTGTTCAGGCGTGCCGGCTAGCACCAGCGGGAACAGGCCGAGCAGTGTGGCAAACATGGTGAGCGGCACGTTGACATCCACCGCGTAGAACTCCTCGGCAACGATTGCCATGTCCAGCATGCCGGCCCCTTCGCCACCGAATGGCTTGGGAATGATGCGCCGCAGGAAGCCCGCCTCGATCAACTGCGCATACATAGGCCTGGTTGCGGAGAATCGCGCCTCGGGTGTGTGCAGGTGGTGCGTGGCCGGCGCCACCTCGGACAGGACCTGCTGCGCAAAGCGCCTGGCGGATCGCCTGAGGTCGCATTGCTCGGCGGTGGGCGTGAAATCAATCGGCATGGCGGCTCCTTGTGACGGCAGGACGTGGCAGGACGTGGCAGGACGTCTATCGATTCGTAGTATCAGGCCGCCACGAAGGCAACGCTGGCGCCCGCGCATGCGTCTGACAGAAGTTGTCAGGGGCCCTCGCGTCGAGATCCTCCGCGGGACTGGCCGCGCGGCAGGTCAACGGTCTGCCTTGGTCCTGACAGAATCATTCTGCGGCGAAATCGGAGCGAACCATACTGCGCGGTTTCGCAGCCGGGTCTTCCCCGATCGCCAAAGTGTTGTCGGCGAGTTATTGCGCTGGTGTTGGCCAGCATGGAACCGCGGTACAGCGCTATCCGGCCCGTCCTTTGTGCTGGCCACGCGAGAGGATGGCGAGCGCGGTCGTGTCAAAAAAATCCCCGGTCGATGCCGGGGCGCAATGCACTGTCGCGAGTGGGCGGCGACAGGGCTGGAGATACCGATGATTCAGGTCAGAAGACGTGGCGGACGCCGACGGCGACGCCGAACATGCCTTTCTGCCCGGGCGTCTGGAAGTAGCCAGTGGCGAAGCTATCCTGGGTGCCGTCGAAGTTCAGGCCGGCATTGTGCGAGTAGGCCGTAGTCAGGTAGACGTCGGTACGCTTTGACAGGGCGTAGTCGGCGATGAAGTTGACCTGCCATGGATTGGCCGGATTCGTGGGGAGTGCCGTCGCCGTCGGCGTCACCGTCTTGACGTCGGCGTAAGCGTAGCCAAGCGTGAAGCCGAGGGCTGTCGTAGCCTGGTAGTTCGCGCCGATCCAGTAGTAGTCGTCACGCAGGAAGGTGGCGCCATTGCCGAAGTCCATCTTCGCCCATCGGTATCCGGCCATCACCTTCAGCGCGCCGGTAGCGTAGCTGGCGGCCGCGCCCGCCTTGCGGCTGCGTCCCGCTTGCCCGGACACGAGCGCAGGGTTCCACTGGTCATAGAAGGCCGTGAGGCCCAGCGTGCCGTCGAGATACGTCACCGACGCGCCGTAGCCGGCGTTGTCGCTGGCGTGGCCCGGCGTTTCGGTGGGCAGCGCGATGGGCGTGAGGCCGATCGCCGGTGCGCCGACGCCGAACGAATAGTGTGCCGCCATGCTGACCGGGCCCCACGCGTTGGTGTACTTCACCACATTGTCTTCGCGGTAGTTCAGGCCGGCCATGAAGACGTCGGGTTCGTAGAGGGTCGCGAAGCGGGTCGGGCTGAAGTTGACTGCGCCCTCGAACATGCTCGTGTACTGGCGGCCGAAGGTTACCTTGCCATACTGGCTGCCGATGCCCACATAGGCCTGGCGGTTGAACGCGCGGCTCTGTGCGGCAATGCCGGTGTCGATGCCGAAGCCGCTTTCCAGCACGAACAGCGCCTGCATGCCGCCGCCAAGATCCTCGGTGCCGCGCATGCCCCAGCGAGAGCCCGAGAGGCCGCCGTTGGTTGGCATCGAAAGGCGGCTGCCGCCCTGTTGCTGCGGCCCGGCAGCCACCCGGTTGACATATTCGATCGGGGCGTCAATGACGCCGTACAGCGTGACACTCGTTTGCGCTGCAGCGTGGCCGCTAAGCAGCGCCGCGGCAGCCGCCAGGGAAATGGCCGTTCTTTTCATTGCAGATGGTCTCCGTCCAATTTGTTTATTGCGCTTCCGGCTCTCCTCCGACCCGCCGGAAGTCATGTGACCGCACTCTTCATCGCTGGCACGGCGCCGGCGCTAAATCAGGCGGCTCTTCGCATTGGAGCGCGACAGCGGGGGGGCGCATGCCACCGAAATCGGGGGGGAGGGTTTTTACGGCCGCTGGCGATCCGGTTTCATGCGCAACAAGACGTTCGAGCTGACGCAGGGTCAGGCCGAACTGTTCGAAGACCGCGTCCTCGAGTTGGCAGCGATCGGAGAAGCCATAGCGGGTGACCATGGCATGGGAGGGCCGCCCCAGGCCAGGGAGGTCGAGCAGCAGGCGGAGGAGGCGGTGCGCGCGGACGGCTTCGCGGAAGCTGGAGCCTTCGGCGAACAGACGTCGTGACAGGGATGCCTTTGAAATGCCGGCAATGCCGGCAAACCAGTCCAGGTTCCAGTCTTCGAGTGGTTCGGTGAGGACCAGGCTGGCTAGCCAGCGCGTCAGCGGTCGGGATGCGGACGACCCTGGCCCGGGGTGGGCAAGAGCGTCCATCGCGACATCGATGCAGGCGGCGCCCTCATGGCCCAGTTCGATCGCGATCGGCGTGAAGGGCCGCAGCGTCAGGCGCTGGGTCGGCCGCAGCAGCCGGCTCCGGGCGCCGTGGCTGCAGCGGATCGTGCCCGCATCGGCGGAGATGATCGCCGTGGATGGGAACGCGAGGTTACGGATGGTGGTGCGCACGGACGTGTGCGCGCGGAGGAGCAACTGCATTGGAATCTGCTGGCATGTGCGCCGCACGGCGCGTGTCGGGGCAGCGCCTCGCGAAGCCGGGCGCCGTCGTCATCGGTCCATGACCTTGCCGGTGACCTTACCGGCTGCGTGGGCCTGCGTTCCAACCGCCTTCGGGGGGGCGCGCGACGGGCAGTGCCGCCCGTGTTGGATGAACCCGATCCACGCTGTAGAATCCAGCGTACACAAGCATCCTTCCCCGACCTCCCATCCGGGGCATCAATCGAGCATGCCAGAGACTCCCGCGAAGCCCGGGCCGCCATCGCCAAGGGCGACGCTCAGGCCAGTTATCGCCAGCAAGCTGGTGCCTCCGCACATTGGCCGCAAGACCGTGCCGCACGAGCCCTTGCTGGCGCGCCTGATGGCGGAGCGCCGCCGTCGCTGCTTCCTGCTGCAGAGCCCGGCCGGCTACGGCAAGACGACGACGCTGGTGGCATGGGGGCAGGCCTTGACTCCGCTGGGCTATCACGTCACGTGGCTGTCGCTGGATGCCGACGACAATGAGCCGTCCACGTGGGTGGACTACCTGCTGTCCAGTGTTGCGATTGTCGACCCGGCGATCACGCGCGACGCCATGCTGCTCGAAGGCGTCGGTACGGACCAGGAAGCCATCGAGCGCACGGTGATCGCACTGGTGCGAGGCATCGCCCGCTACCGCCGCGAACTGGTGATCGTGCTTGACGACCTGCACCACATCACCGACAGCCGGATCTGGGAAGCCCTGCAATGGTTGCTGGACTATGCGCCTTCGAACCTGCACCTCGCTTTTGCATCGCGCTCGGCGCTGCCCGTGTCGCTCGAACGTTTGCGCGCGGCCGGCCAGACGCTGGAGTTCGGCCTTGCGGACCTGCGTTTCTCGCCGGAGGAAGCCGAGCGCTTCCTCCGGGTGCAACTCGGCGATATTGAGCCGGCCGCCGCCCGGCGGTTGCACGCGCAGACCGATGGCTGGGTCGCCGGCCTGCAGCTATTGAGTGTCGCGCTGAAGAAGAAGCGCTCCGCCTTGTCCGCCGATGATCTTGATGTGACGATCCGGGAGTACGTGCGCGACTCGCAGACGTTCGCCGCCTACTTCGAGCGCGAGGTGTTGTCGCGGATGACGCCGGGCGAACTGGAACTGCTGACGCCAGCCGCCGCCTGCGACCGCTTCTGCGCCTCGCTATGCGCAACGCTGACCGGACGTGATGCCGAAGGGAAGGGCGGGGAAGAAGGGGCCCTGCTGGAGCGGCTGGAGAACGACAACCTGTTCATCGTCTCGACCGAGCAGGACGGTGCCGAGACCTGGTACCGGCTCCATCCCTTGCTGCGCGAGACGCTGCTGGTCCGCTTCCAGAGCTGGAGCACGGGGACGCGCCACGCCATCCATGCGCGGGCGTGGCAATGGTTCCTGGGCCGCGGACACCTCGACGAGGCCGTGCAGCATGCGCTCAAGGCTGGCGAGCCCGCGCGCGCGGCCGAACTGGCCGAGCGCTGTGCGCATTCGCTGTTTGCGCGCGGGGAACTGGCAAAGCTTGTCGCCCTGGTGCGGCTCCTTCCGCCCGAGCAGGTGCAGGCAAGCGTGCCACTGCGCATGTGGATGGCGCGCCAGCACCTTTACCACCGCGATTTCGCGGCCTGCGCGGCTGGCATCGAGGCGCTCCAGCGCGATCTTCCCGCCCAGGCCATGGCGGATCGCTTCACGCTCGTGGCCCTGCGGGCCGTGCTCGCCGTCCAGCGCGACGATGTGGAAGGCGCGATGGCGCTGCTTCCGCAATTGCTGGCGCCGCCGCCCGCGACCGACGGCATCACCCTCGCGGCCTGCAATAACCTGCTGTCGTGGATCTACATGCAGCGTGGGGAGTATGAGCGCGCGCGCGCCATCCAGCTCGACGCGAAGCGCCCCACCATCGACGGCGCAGCGCTGATGGGAACCTCGGCGGGTACCCTGCAAGGCCAGTGCATGGTCGGCCTGAGCCATGCGCTCGAGGGTCAACTGCTGCAGGCCGAGCGCATCTACCGTTCTGTACTGCGTGAAGCCGAGGCGCGCGGGCGGTCCTGCAACGACCCGGCGTGCATGGCGGCGTCGCTGCTGGGCGAGGTGCTGTACGAACAGAACCAGAACGAAGCGGCGCGGGAACTGCTGGAGAGTCGCGTCGACCTGCTGGAGCGTGTATCAATTCCGGATTCGGTGCTGCGGGTGATGATCGTCCTCTCGGGCGCCCACTGGCATGCCGGCAACCGGCTGGAAGCCTTCGCCTACCTGGATCGCCTGGAGGAATACGCGAGCGGCCTCGGACTGGACCGCTTGCTGGCCTACGCCCTCGGGGTGCAGGTCCAGCGGCGCCTGCTGCTGGGAGAGCTTGACGCGGCGAAGGCCTGCCTGGCGCGCCTGCAGGAAGTCGAGGCACGCCGCCCCCGAAGCGGGGCCGAGCGCTTCAGTGGCCCCGACTTCGCGCTGCGCGGGGCCACGGTCCGCTGGCTGCTGGCGACCGGAGACATGGAGCAGGCGGCGCTGATACTCAATCCGCTGATCGCACACTGCGAGGCCCACGGCCGCATGCACAACGTCGCCGCCCTGCAGCTGCAGCGTGCCGTCGTCGATGCGAAGCTGGGGCGTTCCGCCGCTGCCCGCGCCAACGTCGTATCGGCCCTGCATCTCGGTCATCGCCTCGGGCTGCTGCGCAGGCTGCTGGATGCCGAGCCATCGGCGATGGATCTGGTTGGCGAAATCGCGCGGCAGGAAACGCTCGACCCGGTGCTGACCTTCTACGTCGAGCGGCTACAGGCGGCGTTGCCGCCAAAGCCCGCCACGGACAACGCAAGAGCCCGCAAGCGAGCGGCATCCGTCGGCGTTGCCGCGCTCAGCGAGCGCGAGACCGATGTGGTGCGCATGCTGCCGGAGTTGATCACGACCAAGAAGATCGCGCGGGCGCTCGGCCTTTCGCCGGAGACGGTCAAGTGGCACCTGACCAATATCTACGCCAAGCTCGGCGTGAGCGGTCGCGACGAAGCGCTGGAGCGCCTGCGCGACGTGGACTGGGGAACGGACGACGACACCGGCGGCTGACAGGCAAGGGGCCCGCCGCCGGTGCATGGGCGGCGCTCCCTTACTGCGGACCGCCTGCCACGGCCACCACCTGGCCCGTGATGTAGTTCGACTCAGGCAGGCAGAACAGGTACACCGAGCCCGCCGCTTCCTCCGGCGTGCCGCCCCGGCCCAGCGGACAGCGCTGCGCATGGGACTTGATCAGTTCCGGATTGATGCCCACGCGGATGTCGCGGCCTTCGATCTTGACGGTGGCGCCGGCCTTCGCGTCGGCTTCGGTCATCCGGGTGTGGATCAGGCCGAAGGCGACGGCATTGACGTTCACCTTCAGCCGGCCCCATTCGCGGCTCAGCGCACGCGTCATGCCGATCACGCCGGCCTTGGCCGACGAATAGTTGAGCTGGCCGGCGTTGCCGTTGAGCGCAGACGTCGACGACACATTCACCACCTTGCGGAACACCTCGCGCCCGGCGGCGACATCGGCCTGGTGCTGCGCCTTCAGGTGCGGATAGGCGGCCCGCAGGATGCGGAAGGGCGCCGTCATGTGGCAGTCGAGGATGGCGTACCACTGCTCGTCCGTCATGCGCTGGACCACGTCATCCCAGGTGTAGCCGGCGTTGTTGACGATAATGTCGATGCCGCCGAACGTCCTGATCGCGGTGCCGATATAGCGCTCGGCGAAATCCGGCGCCGCCACGCTGCCTACGCAGGCCACGGCTTCGGCGCCGTTCTTGCGCAGCATCTCGACCGTCTCGTGCGCCGGATCGGCATCGAGGTCGTTGACGACGAGGCGTGCGCCTTCGCTCGCCAGTTTCAGTGCGATGGCCTGTCCGATGCCACGGCCGGAGCCGGTGACGAGGGCGACCTTTCCATCAAGCTTTCCCACGATATTTCCTTGTTCAGTATTTGGGTTTCACAGCGCGACGACCGCATCGCCGAGGACCTTCGCCTCGCCATACTGGTTCGTGGTCTGGATCTCGAGGCGCGCGCGGCGCTCGCCTTCGGCTTCGAAGGTCTCCACCACGCGGCCGGTGCAGGTGATCTGGTGGCCGAGGTGCGTGATACCGGTGAAGCGCACGCTGAAGTCGCGGATCTGGCGCTGGTCGACCCACTGCGTCAGCAGCCGGCCGAGCCAGGCCATCGACAGCATGCCGTGCGCGAACACATCGGTCATGCCGGCCTTGCGGGCGTAATCGAGGTCGATGTGGATGGCGTTGTGATCGCCCGATGCGCCGGCGAACAACGCCAGCATGGTGCGGTTGACCGGGGCCAGCGCCAGCGGGGGGAGGGTGTCGCCGGCCTTGACGGCGGCGAGGTCGGTCTTGCTCATGAGCTGGTCTCCTTGTCAGCCGTTGCGGTGCACTAGTACGCTGCGGAGGTCGGCGATGTGGTCGCCGTTCTGGTTGGTGACGCGCGTCTCGCGCACGAGGAAGGACAGCGCGCCGCCTTTCTTGTCATAGATGTCGCCGATGCGGCTCTCGAAGCGCAGCGTGTCGCCCGCATAGGCCGTGCGGTGGTAGTGGAACGATTGCTCGCCGTGCAGGACGCGCGACGGCTCGATGCCCACTTCCTGGCGCCAGGCGGTGGTCGGCTGGGTGAATTCCAGCGAGAACAGAAAGGTCGGCGGCAGCGGCAGGGTCGGGTGCCCGGCGTCGCGTGCGGCGGATTCGTCCGTGTAGATCGGGTTCGTCTCGCCGATGGCCTTGGCGAAGAAGCGCAGTTGCCCCGCCTCGGCGGTGGCGTGGAAGCTCGGCAAGACCTTGCCGATATGCGATTTGTCCAGCATCTCGATGTCTCCTTGATGTCCGTGAGCGCAGGGGTCAGGCCACCTTCTTGAACGCGGTGACCACGCAGGCGCCGCCCAGGCCGAGGTTGTGCTGCAGCGCGACCTTGGCGTCTGGCACCTGGCGGTCGCCGGCCGTGCCGCGCAGCTGGTGGACCAGCTCGTAGCACTGCGCCAGCCCGGTCGCGCCGAGTGGGTGCCCCTTCGACAGCAGGCCGCCCGACGGATTGACCACCCAGCGACCGCCATAGGTGTTGTCGCCGTCCTCGACCAGCTTCTCGCCTTCGCCGTCCTTGCACAGGCCAAGCCCTTCGTAGGTGATCAGTTCGTTCTGTGCGAAGCAGTCATGCAGCTCGATCACGTCGATGTCTTCCGGGCCGATGCCGGCCTGCTCGTACACCGATTGCGAGGCGGACTTCGTCATGCCAACGCCGACCAGGTCGATCATGGTGGGCGATTCGAACGCATCCGGCCGGTCGGTGGTCAGGGCCTGGCCGGCGATGACCACATCCGTGCGCAGGCCGCGCTTGCGGGCAAATTCCTGCGACACCACGATGGCGGCCGCCGCGCCACAGGTGGGCGGGCAGGCCATCAGGCGCGTCAGCACGCCTTCCCACACGGCCGGTGCGGCCAGCACTTCCTCGGGCGAGACCACCTTGCGGAAGATCGCCAGGGGATTGTTGGCGGCGTGACGGCTGGCCTTGGCGCGGATTTTGGCGAAGGTTTCGAGCTTGGTGCCGTACTTCTCCATATGGGCGAGACCAGCCCCCGCGAACATGCGGATGGCGCCTGGCAGATCGCAGTCCGGCTGGATCCGCTCGACGATTTCCAGGGTGCGGCTCATGGCGCGCGGACGGTCACCCCAGTGGCTGGCCAGCGCGCCCGGCTGCATTTCCTCGAAGCCGACCGCGATGGCGCAGTCCACGGTGCCGCTCTGCACGGCCTGGCGGGCGAGGAACAGCGCCGACGAGCCGGTGGCACAGTTGTTGTTGACGTTGACCACCGGCACGCCGCTCAGGCCCACGCGATACAGCGCGGCCTGGCCGCAGGTCGAATCGCCGTACACATAGCCGGCGTAGGCCTGCTGCACGTCGGCGTAGGACAGGCCGGCGTCTTCCAGCGCCTGGACGATGGCCTGCGCACCCATCTCGTCATAGTGGGCGCTCATGCCGGGCTTGGCGAACGGGATCATGCCGACGCCGGCGACAAACACATTGCGTGTCATGGGACTTCTCCTTGCTTCTGGAATGCGGGATTGTTGGAATCAGAGCTTGCGCGAGATCAGCTCGCGCATGACTTCGCTGGTGCCGCCGTAGATGCGGTTCACGCGCGAGTCGACGAAGGCGCGGCCGACCGGGTACTCCATCATGTAGCCGTAGCCGCCATGCAGTTGCAGCATCTCGTCCAGGCACTTGCCGAGCGTCTCGGTGGCATACAGCTTGGCCACGGCGGACTCTTCCAGCGTCAGGCTGCGGCGCATGTGCTCGCCGAGGTAGTGGTCCACCATCAGGCGTACGGCGATGGCCTGCGCCTGGATGTCAGCGAGCTTGAAGCGCGTGTTCTGGAAGTCCCACACGGTCTGGCCGAAGGCGCGGCGGTCCTTCACGTAGGCAAGCGTGTGCTCCAGCACGGCTTCGAGCCGCGCCGCTGCGCCGACGGCGATGGAGAAGCGCTCCTGAGGCAGCTCTCTCATCAGATACGCGAAGCCCTTGCCTTCCTCGCCGAGCCGGTTGGAGACCGGGACGCGGACGTTGTCGAAGAAGAGTTCGGCGGTATCCTGCGCATGCTGGCCCACCTTCTCCAGCTTGCGGCCACGGCGAAAGCCGGCACGGTTGGTCTCGACCACGATCAGGCTGATGCCCTTGGCCCCGGCGGTGGGGTCGGTCTTGCAGACCACGACGACGAGGTTGGCGGTCAGGCCGTTGCTGATGAAGGTCTTGCTGCCGTTGATCACGTACTCGTCGCCGTCACGCACGGCGGTGGTGCGCACGGCCTTGAGGTCGCTGCCGGTGCCCGGTTCGGTCATGGCGATGGCCAGGATGGTCTCGCCGGAGCAGGCGCCCGGGAGCCACTTCTGCTTCTGTTCTTCGTTGCCGATGCGGGCGATGTACGGGGCGATGATGTCCGAGTGCATGCCGATGCTGAGGCCGGAGAGGCCGCAGCGTTGATATTCCTCGACCATCACGGCCGAGTGACCGTAATCGCCGCCACCGCCGCCATACTCGGTAGGCAGGGTCACGCAGAGCAGGCCCTCGCGGCCGGCCTTCAGCCAGGTCTCGCGGTCGACCTTGCCGGCCTTGTCCCACTCGGCCTGCTTCGGCGCGCACTCGCGCTCAAAGAAGCGGCGGGCCGTGGTGCGGAACATCTCATGGTCTTCGCGATAGATGGTACGGATCGGTTGCAAAGCAGTCTCCTTACTTGGGTTCGGTATGGATGGGGGCCGGCTGGCGGTCCCAGTCAAAGCGGGGTGGCTCGCCGGCCAGGAAGGCGTCGACGGCGGCGGCGTGATAGGGGGCGGCGGCGGCGATCGCCTGTGCGCTGCACTCCAGGTCCGCCAGCGGGGCGTATTGCGACTCGAAGCTCTGGTTAAGCAGCCGCTTGCTCAGGCCCATGGCCTCGCGCGGGCCGGCGAGGAAACGGCGGGCGAACTCCCACGCCTGCTGCGAGAGGTCATCCGGCGAATGGATGGCATGCACGATGCCAAGCTGCTTCGCCTCCATGGCATTCACGCGGCGCGCGGTCAGCACAGTTCCTTCGCCACCGACATGCCGACCGCGCGCGGCAGCAGGTAGAACGCGCCGAGGTCCGGCACCAGTCCCACCTTGGCGAACGACATGCAGAAGAACGCGCGCGACGACGCCAGCATGAAGTCCGCCGCGAGCGCCAGCGAGAAGCCGGCACCGGCAGCAGCGCCGTCCACGGCCGCGATGACGGGAATCTCCAGGTTGCGCAGGCGCTGCATCCACTGGTGGGCGGACTGCACGCGGCGGCGCATCGCGTCGGGTGAGCGAGCCTCCGCGTCGGTGCTGGCGCGGACTTCCTGAAGCGACTTGAGGTCGCCGCCGGCGCAGAAGCTGCCGCCGGAGCCGGTCAGGATCAGGGCACGCACGCTGCGGTCGCCCTCGATGCGCGCAATCATGTCGGCGTAGTCCGCGCGCAGGTCGAGGGACAGCGCGTTACGGGCGGCGGGGCGCTGGTGCGAGAACTCGGCAACGCCGTCCTCGATGAGGAGCTGCGCGTCGCGCAGGCGGATCAAATCTGCAGCCATGGTGTCTTGTCCTGGTTTGGCGAGTCGTCGGGAGTCGCGCTGCGCGGGCTCCCGGGATGCATTCGATATTGGGGAATGGCAAGGGGTGCCAGCCCACCGGCGTTGGGGGGGGGCAGGCCGGATCAGTCGACGCCCGCACCCACCGTCTTCACCACGGTTTCCCAGCGGGCAAGATCGGCGCCGATGCGTTCACCCAGCCGGTCGGGCGGCAGGTATGCCGGCATGAACCCTTGCGTGCGGAAGTGCTCGCGGCTGTCCGGGGCGGTGACGATGGCCTTCAGCGAGCCGGTCAGGCGTGCGGCCACGTCGGCGCGGAGTGCGGCGGGCGCGCGGCCCAGCCCATCACCACGTAGCCGGGGACGCTTTCCGCCACGGTCGGCACGCCGGGGAAGTCGGGCGAACGCTGCGCGCCGGTGGTCGCCAGGGCGCGCACCTTGCCGGAACGGAGCTGCGGCAGCGACGTGACGGGCACGTCGAACATGAAATCCACGTTGCCCGCCATCACGTCGGTCAGGGCCGCGGCGCTGCCCTTGTATGGGATGTGGTTGAGCTTCACGCCCGACTGGCTGGCGAGCAGCGCGCCCGACAAATGGTTCGACGAGCCATTGCCGGCCGACCCGTAGGTCACCTGGCCGGGCCGCGTGCGCGCCGCCGCGAGCAGGTCCTTCAGGCTCCGGTAAGGCTGGTTTGCCCCGGTAACGAGCACGTTCTCGTACTCGCCGACCTGCGCTACCGGCGTGAAGTCGCGGCGTGCGTTGTAGCCCACATTCGGATAGATGGCCGGATTCACGGTCAGCGCGCCAACCGTGGCGAAGCCCAGTGTGTAGCCGTCGGCGCTGGCGTGCGCCACCTTCTGCATGCCGATCGAGCCACCCATGCCCGGCACGTTTTCCACCACCAACGGCTGGTGCAGGTCCTGGCTCAGCTTCTGGCCGACATAGCGCGCCAGCACGTCCGCCGGGCCGCCGGCGGGAAAGGGCACCACGAGGCGCAGCGGCCTGGACGGCCAGGTTTGCGCCTGCGCGGCCACGGGCGGCGCGCCGAGCGCAAGCGCCGCCGCAATCAGCGTGACTGCCCTGGAAAAGTCGGTCCCTCTCATGTGATGTCTCCTGTCTGTCGCCCTGGCGGAGCCGGCTGGCGCGCCTGATTCGCGGCGTATGCGGTGAAGCGGGATGGTCGGGCGCGGCGGGGCCGTGCAGCCCACCGGCGATGGGGGGTGTGCCCGGCACCGGCGCGGCGCGCGGGCGGAAATCCCCCCCCAACGTCGGTGGGCGGAGCCCCCACGCCGGCTGGTCTACTTGCCTCCAAGGCTGCAGTCCGCTGCGGCATTCGCTGAGTGATCCAAGAGAAGGAAGAGGGGGGAAGTGATGGGCGTTCTTTCAGGTATTCGCGTACTGGAATTCGAGGGCATCGGCCCCGGGCCGTTCGCGGCGATGCTGCTGGCGGACATGGGCGCGGACGTGATCCGCGTGGACCGGCCGGTGGCTGCGGCGGACCTGGGTCCGAAGATCGAGGGCCAGCGCATCAACGTGGTGGCGCGCGGCCGCAGCTCGGTGACGCTCGACCTGAAGCGCCCGGAGGCGGTGGAGGCTGCGCTCGCCCTGATGGAGAAGGCCGACGTGGTGATCGAGGGTTTTCGCCCCGGCACGATGGAGCGGCTTGGCCTCGGCCCGGCGCAGGCGCTGTCGCGCAATCCGCGGCTGGTGTACGGCCGCATCACCGGCTGGGGCCAGACCGGCCCGCTCGCCGCCAGCGCCGGCCACGATCTCAACTACATCGCGCTGTCGGGCGTGCTGTCGGGCATCGGTCGCGGCGACGATGCGCCGGTGCCCCCGCTCAATCTGGTGGGTGACTACGGCGGTGGCGGCATGCTGCTGGCCATGGGCGTGCTGGGCGCGCTGATTCATGCGCAACGCACCGGCACGGGCCAGGTGGTGGACGCCGCCATGACGGAAGGCGCCGCGCAGCTTGGCGCCGTGGTGTGGGGCCTGCTCGCCTCGGGCCACTGGCGCGAGCAGCGCGGCAGCAACCTGCTCGACGGCGGCACCCCCTGGTACGACAGCTACGCCACGCGCGATGGCCACTACATGGCCGTGGGCGCGGTGGAGGAACGCTTCTACCAGGAACTGGTGGAAAAGCTCGGCCTTGCCGGCGCGAACCTGCCCGACCGGAACAACCGTGGCAACTGGCCGGTGCTGCGCCAGCACTTCAGGATGGCATTCCTGTCCCGCACACGCGACGAATGGTGCGCCGTGTTCGACGGCAGCGACGCCTGCGTGGCCCCGGTGCTGAAGTTCTCCGAGGCGCCGCGGCACCCGCAGAACGTCGCCCGCGGCAGCTTCGTCGAGGTCGACGGCGTCACGCAGCCCGCCCCCGCGCCGCGCTTCTCGCACACGCCGTCGGCAATCCGCCGCAGCGCCCCGGCCCGTGGCGAGCACGGCCTGCAGGCGCTGCAGGCATGGGGCTTCGCCACTGACGCCATCGATCGCATGTCCGGCCTTGGGCTGGGCTTCGCCCCGGCCGACGCCGAACGACAGGCGGCCTGAGCGCATTCCTTCCAACGCAATCTGAATTTCCTGCCATGAGCCACGCTTACATCGTCTCTCCCTTGCGCACGCCGGTCGGCAAGTTCGGCGGCGCGCTCGCGCCGCTCTCCGCGGCGGATCTCGCGGCCCACGTGCTGCGTGCCGTCCTGCAACGCTCCGGCGCGCCGGAGGATTCCATCGACGAAGTCATCGTCGCGCAGTCGTACCAGTCCAGCGAGGCGCCGTGCATCGGCCGCTACGCTGCCTCGCTCGCCGGGCTGCCGGAAAGCGTCTCGGGCTACGCGGTGGACCGCCGCTGCGGCTCGGGGCTGCAGGCCGTGATCAACGCGGCGATGCAGGTGCAGAGCGGCGTGTCCGGTGCGGTGCTCGTCGCTGGCGTCGAGAGCATGAGCAATATCGAGTACTACAGCACCAGCATGCGCTGGGGCGCGCGAATGGGCGACGCGGCCATCCACGACCGCCTTGACCGTGGCCGCGTCAACTCGCAGCCGGTAAGCCGCTATGGCGTGATGGCCGGCGGCGCCGCCGAGACGGCCGAGAACCTGGCCCGCGACTACGGCATCGCCCGCGCGGAGAGCGATCGCTATGCCGCGCGCAGCCACCAGCTTGCCACCGAGGCGTGGAACGCTGGCCGCTTCGAGGAGGAGGTGGTGCCCGTGCCGGTGCCGCAGCGCAAGGGCGCCCCGATCCTGTTCCGCCGCGACGAAGGCATTCGCGAGGATGCCAGCCTGGAATTGATGGCCAAGCTGCCCGCGCTGCTGCGCGACGGCACGGTGACGGCCGGCAACGCCTGCCAGCAGAGCGACGCCGCGTCCGCCTGCCTGGTGGTGTCCGAGGACTACCTGAAGGCCCACCGGCTCGAGCCGATGGGGCGGCTGGTCGGCTGGGCCGGGGCGGGCTGCGACCCGCTGCGCATGGGCATCGGACCCGTGCCGGCCGTGGCGCGCCTGCTGCCGCGCATCGGCATGACGCTGTCGGACCTCGATCTGATCGAGGTCAACGAAGCCTTCGCGGTGCAGGTCCTCAGCGTGCTGCGCGCCTGGGGCATCAAGGACGTTGAGGCGGATGGGCGCATCAACGTCAACGGCTCCGGCATCTCGCTGGGCCATCCCATTGGCGCCACCGGCGTGCGCATCCTCGCCACGATGCTGCACGAGATGCGCCGGCGCGGCGCGCGCTACGGCCTGGAAACCATGTGCATCGGCGGCGGGCAGGGCCTGGCGGCGGTGTTCGAGCGCGTCTGAGCGGCGCGCTGCAAGTGATTCACGCATTCAAGGAGGAAAACATGACCCACGCTGAAGGCAACGCGCCGCGCGGCGCGTCCGAGCAGCCCTGGCAGGAGCAGGACGGGCGGCTGGTGCTGCTGGCCTATCGTCGCAATGGCGGCGACACGCTGCACTTCCCACCGCTGCCGTTGACGTCGCCGCAGGCCAGTGACACCGAGCTGGTCGCGCTGCACGGCACGCCGACGCTGTACAGCTACACCGTGATGCACCCGTCGCCCAAGACCGGCCTGCCGCCGATGCCACTGGGCCTGGCCGACTATCCGGAAGGTGTGCGCATCTTCGGTCGGCTGGTGTACCCGAACGGCCGCCGGCCTGCGATCGGGGACACCTTGCGGACATGCCTGGTGCATACCGCCGAGGGTCCCGTCTATGCATTCGAACCGGTGAGCACGGAGGGGAGCCGATGAACAAACCGATCTACGTTGCGGGCGTCGCCATGACCCCGTTCGGCCGTCACGACGGCTCGATGCAAGACCTGGCGCAAAGCGCCGTGCTCGGCGCCGTGGCCGACGCCGACGTCGACATGGCGGAAGTGCAGGCCTTCTACGCCGCCAACGTCTTCGGCGGCATGGTGCTGGGGCAGGTGCTGCTGCGCGACCTCGGCGTGACCGGGCCGGCCATCTACAACGTCGAGAACGCCTGTGCCAGCGGCGCCACCGGCGTCCACCTGGCCTGCCACGCGCTGGAAGCCGGCCGCTATGACACCGTGGTGGTGTTCGGCGTGGAGCAACTGACCGCGCTCGGCGGCGGCGCGCTGCCGCTGCAACGCAACGACTACATGACGTCGCTGTACGCCCGTGCCGGCATGACGCTGCCGTCGGTCTACGCCATGCGTGCGGCGCGCTACCTGCACGAGTTCGGCGTGAAGCCGGACGTGCTGGCCGAGGTCGCGGTGAAGAACCGCCGCCACGGCGGCCTCAATCCGTATGCGCAGACCCGCACCGGTGTCAGCGTGGACGAGGTGATGGATTCGCGCATGGTCTTCGATCCGCTCACGCTGCTGCAATGCTGCCCGTCGGCGGTGGATGGTGCGGCGGCGCTGGTGCTGACCACCCGCAAGCCGGCCACGCGCAGCAAGCCGGTGCGCGTGCTCGCCTCGGCGGTGCAGTCCGGCCGGCAGGAAATCGGCACCGAGGACATCCTCGCCGCCGAAATCACCGCGCGCACGGCGCGGCTGGCGTACCAGGAGGCCGGCGTCAAGCCTGCCGACATCGACATGGTGGAGCTGCACGACGCCTTCACCATTGCCGAACTCATCTACTACAGCGCGCTTGGCCTGTGCGAGCGCGGCGAGGCGCACGAACTGCTGAAGTCGGGCGCCACCACGCTCGGCGGCCGGGTACCGGTCAACCCGAGCGGCGGCCTGCTCGCCAAGGGGCACCCGCTGGGCGCCACGGGCGTGGCGCAGATGGTCGAGGCCGTCTGGCAACTGGAAGGGCGTGCCGGGGAAAGGCAGATACCGGGCGCGTCGCTGGCGCTGACGCAGTGCACGGGCGGCGGCATCGCCGGCGTGGACCACGCCGCGTCGGCGGTGCACATCCTCGGCCACTGATTGAAGGAGATTTCATGGACAAGCAGATTGCCGTCGTTACCGGCGGCGCACAGGGCATCGGCCTCGGCATCACGCGGGCCCTGCTCGAAGCGGGCCACGCCGTCGCCGTGTTCGACCTGAACGGCAAAGCCCTCGAAGGCCTGGGGGCCGAGCTCGGCCACCATGCCGAGCGCCTGATGGTGCTGCGCGTGGATGTGACCTCGGACGCCGAGGTGCAGGCGGCCGTCGCCCAGATCAAGGCGCGCTGGAAGACGCCCGACATCCTCGTGAACAACGCCGGCATCACGCGCGACAAGCGTTTTGTCAAGATGACGGAGGAGGACTGGGACTTCGTCATCGACGTTAACCTGAAGTCGCAGTTCCTGTGCGCGCGCGCCGTGGTGCCCGGCATGATCGAGCAGGGCTATGGCCGCATCGTCAATATCTCGTCGCGGGCATGGCTGGGCGGCTTCGGCCAGGCCAACTATTCGGCCGCCAAGGGCGGCGTGGTGAGCCTGACCCGCTCGCTCGCCATTGAGCTGGCGCGCCACGGCATCACCGCCAACGCCGTTGCGCCGGGCATCATCGAGACGCCGCTGTTCGCCACGCTGACCGACGAGCAGGCCGAGCGCCTGAAGTCGAGCGTACCGGTGGGCCGCATTGGCAAGCCGGAGGACATCGCCCAGGCGGTGCTGATGTTCGCCGGCCGCGCGGCGTCATACATCACCGGGCAGACGCTGTACGTCTGCGGCGGCCGCTCGCTGTCGAGCCCGAGCGTCTGAGGGAGAGGCAGATGACTATTCACTACCAGCAGACGGGTCACGTGGCGGTGCTGACACTGGACGCGCCCGAGTCGCTCAACGCCCTGACCGTCGAAGAACTAGTAGCGCTGCGCGAGCGGCTGGCGCAATGCCAGGACGACGACAACGTGCGCGCCATCGTCATCACCGGCGCGGGGGACCGGGCCTTCTGCACAGGGGCCAACCTGAAGGCGACGCTGCCGCCGTCCACCGGATTTGCCGCCGGCGCCTTCAAGAGCCGCGCCGGCGAGGCGCAGCAGGGCGGCTACACCCGCCTGCTCGATCTCACCGACCTGCAGATCTGGAAGCCGATGATTGCCGCCATCAACGGCTACTGCCTCGGCGGCGGGCTGGAACTGGCGCTGCAGTGCGACCTGCGCATCGCCGCCGCGTCGGCCAGCTTCGGCCTGCCCGAAGTCAAGGTGGCCAGCGTGCCCGCGGTGGGTGGCATGCAGTACCTGTTGCGCGCGGTGCCCGCCGCCCATGCGATGAAGATGGCGATGACCGGCGAGCGCATCGGCGCCGACGAGGCGCTGCGCATCGGCCTGGTCAGCGACGTGGTGGCGGCCTCCGGCCTGATGGAACTTGCGATGGCGCTGGCCACGCGCATTGCGGCCAACGGTCCGCTCGCCGTCCAGGCCGTCAAGCAGCTCGCGGTGCAGACCTCGCACCTGGCGCCGCGCGAGTTCGTCGCGCAGGCCAACCTGCAATGGGGGCTGCTGCGCGACAGCGCCGACCGCATCGAGGGCCGCACGGCCTTTGCCGAGAAGCGGCCGCCGGCATACCGCGGCGCCTGAGCAATACGGAGACAGCATTCATGAATTTCAACTTGACCGAAGAGCAGGAAATGATGGTGGCCGCCGCCCGGCGCATGGTGCAGACCCGCATCGACCCGGTACTGCGCAGTCATCCGGCCAACCAGCCGCTGCCCAAGGCGGCCATGCTGGAGATCTTCGCCGCCTTCGCGGAGCTGGGCATCACGGCCCCGCGCGTGCCGGCCGAAGCCGGCGGCGGCGGGCTGAAGATGCTCGACTACGGCATGATCTTCGAGCAGCTGCCGCCGGTGGTGGCGCTGTCGCTGGCCTCGCATGAGGGCACCATCCTGCGCATCCATCTCGGCTGCCCGGACCCTATCCGCGAGCGCTACCTGCCCGACCTGATCGCGGGCCGCAAGATCGCCTGCACGGCCAATACCGAGGCCAATGCCGGGTCGGACTCCGGCGCCATCCGCACCAAGCTGGAAGTCGACGGCGACGACGCTTACCTGACCGGCCGCAAGATGTGGATCACCAATGCCTCGATCTGCGACGTGGTGAACGTGTCCTGCACCACCGGCACGGACGAGAAGGGCCGCCCCGTCACGCGCCGCGCACTGGTCGACCGCAGCGAGGTCGATTTCGAGGTCCGCGAGACGGCCATCACCGGCCTGCGCCAGGGTCACCTGAGCGAGCTGGTGTTCGAGCGCACCCGCGTGCCACTGAGCCACGTGATGGGCGAGCCGGGGGACGCGGCAAAGACGCTGACGATGGCCTGGAATGGCAACCGTCCGCTCATCGGCCTGATGTGCGTGCATCTGGCGCAGAAGGCGCTCGACCTGGCGCTGGACTACACGAAGTCGCGCCAGCAGTTCGGCAAGCCGCTGGCGGCCCACCAGCTGGTGCAGCAGGACCTGGCCGATATCGAGACGGCCATCGTGTCGTCGCGCCTGCTCTGCTACTACGCACTCGACTGCATCGACCGCGGCCTGCGCGCGAACGGCACCTCGGCCATGGCCAAGCGCTATGCCACGCAGGCATGCGAGCGGGCCATCCACCTGGCGATCCAGCTGCACGGCGCGATGGGCATCAGCGAGGAACTGGGGCTGGAGCAGATGTGGCGCGATGCGCGCGTCTTCCAGGTGCCCGATGGCATGAACGGCATTCTCGCGCTGATCCAGGGCCGCGAGCTGACCGGGACGGCGGCGTTCCGCTGATCCAGCGATTTCTACCCAATACCTGCAGCACACAGAGAGACAGAGGGAAACACCATGAACGACAAGATGATGGAAGGCAAGGTCGTGATCGTCACCGGCGCGGGCCGTGGCATCGGGCGCGAGATCGCGCTGGCAATGGGCCGCAACGGCGCGAAGGTCGTGGTCAACGACGTGGGCGTGACGGTGACCGGCGACGCGAGCCAGGAAGACCCGGCGGAGGAAGTGGCGGGCCAGATCCGCGCCGACGGTGGCGAGGCCATCATCAGCCGCGAGAGCGTGGCCGAGGCCGACAGCGCGGCGCGCATCGTCGAGGCTGCCGTCGACCACTTCGGCCGCATCGATACCGTCGTCAACAACGCCGGCATCCTGCGCGACCGCATCTTCCACCAGATGACGCCGGACGAGTTCGACGCCGTGCTGCGTGTGCACCTGTACGGCTGCTTCAATATGAGCCGCGCCGCCGCCACGCATTACCGCAACCAGAAGAGCGGCAATTTCGTCCACATGACGTCTACCTCGGGCCTGATCGGCAACATCGGCCAGGCCAACTACGCCGCCGCCAAGATGGGCGTGGCGGGGCTGTCCAAGGCCATCGCGCTGGACATGGCGCGCTACAACGTGCGCTCGAACTGCATCTCGCCGTTCGCCTGGAGCCGCATGGCCGGCGCCATTCCCGAGACGCCGGACCAGGTCGAGCGCATCGCCAAGGCCAAGACCATGTCGCCGGCGGACATTGCGCCGCTGGCCGTGTTCCTGGCAAGCGATGCGGCGTCGGCTGTCAACGGCCAGATCTTCACCGTGCGCCGCAACGAGATCTTCCTGATGAGCCAGCCGCGCCCCGTGCGCGCCATGCAGCGCAGCGAAGGCTGGACGCCGCAGACGCTGGCGTCGCACCTGCTGCCGGCGATGGCGCCGTCGTTCTTCCCGGTGGAAGTCTCGGGCGCCGTGTTCGCCTGGGATCCGGTCTGAGGAGCCGACAATGGAATTCACGGTTCCCGGCGAATGGGTGGACTTCGGCGATGCGCTGCTGAAGTTCATCGACCGCGAGGTGGTTCCTCTCGAACAGGAACATCGCGCGCTGCTGTCCAGCGAGCGCACCTTGTACACGGAAGACGGGCGCTTCAGCCCGGAAGTGCTGGCGCTGCGCCGCCGCGTGCGGCTGCGCTCGGCCGAAACAGGCTTCTATACCGCGCTCGCGCCTGAGTCGCTCGGTGGCGGCGGGCTGGGCGCGCAGGCGGCGGCCTATGTGCAGGAGCGCCTCAATGCACACTGCGGCCCGGATCGTCCGCTAGTGCAGACGGTGGTGCTGCCGTCGCCTTTCACCAACGGGTTGTCACCGGTGCTGCGCCACCTGGACCCGGCCGTGCTGGCGTCGGTGCGCGACGAGCTGGCAAGCGGCGAGAAGACCATGTGCTTCGGGCTGAGCGAGCCGGATGCCGGCTCCGACGTGTTCGGCATGCGCACCCGCGCCGAGCGGGATGGCGACCATTGGGTGCTCAACGGCACCAAGCAGTGGATCACCAACGCCCCCTACGCCGACTACGCGATGGTCTTCGCGGTGACCGACGAGGCGAAGGCGCGTGCCCATAAGGGCGGCATCACCGGCTTCTTCCTGCCGACCGGCACGCCGGGCTTCTCGGTGCCCAGCGTGATCCCGACCATGGGCCACCTGGGCGGCGATATCGCCATTGTCTCGCTGGAGAACGTGCGCGTGCCGGATTCGCACCGGCTCGGCCCCATCGACCAGGGCCTGTCGGTGGCCCTCGATGGCGTGAACGCCGGCCGCCTGAGCATGGCAGCCTCCGGCCTGGGCCTCGCCCAGTGGGCGCTGGCGCAGGCGCTGGAGTACGCTAAGGTGCGCAAGACCTTCGGCACACCGATCAGCGGGCATCAGGCCGTGCAGTTCATGCTCGCCGAATGCGCGATGGACATCTATGCCACAAAGTCGATGATCCGCCACTGCGCCTGGCTGGTGGACCAGGGCCAGCCGGCCACCAAGGAGGTGTCGATGGTCAAGGCCTCGTCCACGGAGATGGTGGGGCGCGTATTCGACCGCGCCATCCAGATCCACGGCGCCATGGGCCTGACCAACGAACTGCGGCTGGAGGCGGGCTACCGCCACGCGCGCACGCTGCGCATTCCGGACGGCACATCGGAAATCCAGCGCCGTACCATCGCCCGCCAACTGCTCGGCGGCGATACGGCAATCTGAACGCATAGGCGGTACGCAAAATCCGCACATAAATACAGGAGGAGACCTGGTGATGCATTCCCCTATCATCGAACGCCCGACCGGCCCGCTCGACCTCGACCGCAGGTACGCGAAGGCCGGCCTGCCCGTGCGCATCCACACCCCTGATACCACCGTCTTCGAGAACCTGGAGTTCGCCGCCCGGCGTTATCCGCGCAAGACCGCGATCCAGTTCTACGGGGCCGCCCACACCTATGGCGCGCTGCTGCGCGAGGTGGAAGGCATGGCGGGGTACCTGCAGCAAGCCTGCGGCATCCAGCCGGGGGACCGCGTGATGCTGTTCAGCCAGAACTGCCCGCAGTTCATCGCCGCGTACTTTGCCATCCTGCGCGCGCAGGCGGTCGTGGTGCCGGTCAACGCCATGCTGCTGGAAGACGAACTGCGGCATATCGCGACCGACAGCGGCGCGGTGGCCTGCTTCTCCGCGCAGGAGATTGCGCCGCAACTGCTCCCGCTGCTTGGCGAGACGCCGCTGCGCCATGTGATCGTGCACGCCTATGGCGACGCGCTTGGCGATGACGACGCCGGCCTGGCCATTCCCGACTGGGTCCGCGTGCGCAGCACCGCCGGCAACCTGCCGCCCGGCGCCACGGGCTGGCTGCCGGCGCTGGCCGAAGGCCATCTGCCGCGTCCCTACACGGGCAAGCAGAGCGACCTCTGCATGCTGCCCTATACGTCGGGCACCACGGGCGCGCCGAAGGCCTGCACGCACGACCACCGTACGGTGATGAGTTCGGTGTCGGCCTCGCAGATCTGGCGCAAGACGAGCACCGAGGCATGCTACCTGGCCGTCGCGCCGATGTTTCACCTGCTTGGTCTGCAGAACGGCATCAACGGCCCGATCTTCATGGGCGGCACCATCGTGCTGCTGCCGCGCTGGGACGCTCGCACTGCCGCCGATCTGATCGAACGCCACCGCGTGACGTTCTGGGGTGCGCTGCCGCCGATGCTGGTGGATTTCTTCAGCCAGCCCGGCATCGAGAAGCGCGACCTGAGCAGCCTCTGCGTGGTCGGGGGCGGTGGCGCCGCCATGCCCGAGAATACCGCCGCGCTGATGCGCGAGCGCTATGGCCTGCAGTACCTGGAAGGCTACGGCCTGACGGAGACCGCTTCGTTCCTGTTCGCCAACCCGATGCACCGGCCCAAGCCGTCCTGCCTCGGCGTGCCCACCTATGGGGTGGAGGCCTACGTGATCGATCCGGAGACCCTGCAGCCGGTGCCGCAAGGCGAAGTAGGCGAGATCGTCGTCCACGGTGCGCAGATCATGCATGGCTACTGGAACAGCCCCAAGGCCAACGCCGAGTCCTTCATCGAACTCGACGGCAAGCGCTTCTTCCGTACCGGCGACCTCGCCAGCATGGACGAGGACGGCTACTACTTCATGCGCGACCGACTCAAACGCATGATCAACGCCGCCGGCTACAAGGTCTGGCCGGCAGAGGTCGAGGCCATGCTCTATCGCCACCCCGCCATCCAGGAAACCTGCGTGATCTCGGCCCGCGACAGCCATCGCGGCGAGACCGTGAAAGCGGTGATCGTGCTCAAGGCCGGACAGGAAACCACCACGGTCGAAAGCCTGCTGGCCTGGTGCCGCGAGCATATGGCGACGTACAAGGCGCCGCGCATCGTCGAGATCGTGCCGGCCATCCCCCGCACCGCCACCGGCAAGCTGGCATGGCGCACGCTGCAAGAAGCGGAACTGCGCAAATGAGCGCCATGGAGACCGAGACGCAATTCGACGACATCGTGACCGGTGGCAATACCGATGCGCCTTCGATGATGAGCGGGGAGACGGCGGCCGACACGATCCTTGGCCGGCCCGCGGTGCCGCCGGCGTGGGCACGGAACGGAGGGAAGCTCCGATGACATCCGCTTCCATGGCCCTGGAGGGCGCACAGGAAGACGTTCCGGCCGGGTTCGAGCCGCTGATCACGTCCGCCGGATTCCTCCATACCTGCGGCCAGTTCTACATGCACACGGACCAGCCCGTCGTGGGCTTCCGCGTGGGCCGGGAGCACCTGAACCTGATCGGCATCGCGCATGGTGGCTTTCTTGCCACGGTGGCGGACGTTGCGCTGGGCGCGGTGGTGCGGCGCGACCTCGCCGTGGCCGCCGCGCCGACCGTGCACCTCAGCATCGACTATGTGGGCGCGGTGCAGCCAGGGGACTGGGTGCAAGCGCACGTCCGGATCCTCAAGGATGGCCGCAAGCTCATCAATGCCGATTGCGATGTGCGCGTGGGCGAGCGCGTCGTGCTGCATGCCAGCGGGGCCTTCTTCGTCAAGGTGAGGGCGGGCAAGGCCGTCGCCTGACACCTTCCGGCCGCAGGATTCGCAACAGGAAAAAAGAAATGCACCTCACACTCAGCCTTCAGCGCGCCGTGCAACTGACACCGGATCGCACGGCAACCATTTTCCACGACCGCCGCCGCACCTATGGCGAGATGGCCGCACGCGTCGCGCGGCTGGCTTCCGGGCTGCGTACCCACGGCATGGCGACGGGCGACCGTGTCGCCATGCTCGCGCTCAATTCCGACCGCTATCTTGAGTACTTCATGGGGGTGTGGTGGGGCGGCGGCGTGGTGAACCCCGTCAATATCCGCTGGAGCGTGCCCGAGATGGCGTATTCGCTCGACGATTGCGACACACGCATCCTGATCGTCGACGACCATCACCTGCACCTGGTGGATGCGATCCGCGCGGCGTCGCGCTCCGTCAGCGTGGTGATCCACGCTGGCGACGGCGAAGCGCCTGCCGGCATGCTGTCGTTCGAAGGCCTGATCGCGGCCAGCGAGCCGGTGGCGGATGCCGGCCGGGGCGGGGCCGACCTGGCTTCGGTGATGTACACCGGCGGCACCACGGGCTTTCCCAAGGGCGTGATGCAGACGCACCTGAACCTGTGGTCGAGCGGGATGCAACGGCTGGCGGAAGCGCCGCCCGTGCGCGATGCCGCCGTGCTGCACGCCGGGCCGTTCTTCCACGTGGCGAGCCTGGGGCGCGCCATCGTACAATGGCTGGCCGGCGAGACCCACGCCGTGATCCCGTCCTTCGACGCGGCCGACGTGCTGCGAGCGATCCGCGAGGACGGCGTCGCGGAGATCGCGCTCGTGCCCACCATGATCCAGGCGACGCTGTCGCACCCGGACTTTGCCATCACCGACTTCTCCCGGGTACGGCGGCTGACCTACGGCGCCTCGCCGATTTCCGCCGCGCTGCTGGAGGAGGTCATGGCGCGTTTGCCTGGCGTCGAGCTGAGCCAGTCGTATGGCCTCACCGAGGCCTGCCCGGGCGTCTCGTCGAACCCGCCCGCCAACCACAGTGAGGCTGGACGCCAAAGTGGCCTGTTCCGCTCGGTGGGCCGTGGCGGCCCGGCCGTGCTGGTGAAGATCGTCGACGAGGCCGGCAACGAGGTGCCGCGCGGCACGGTCGGCGAGATCATTGTGTTCGGACCGAACATCATGGCCGGCTACTGGAACAAGCCGGAGGAGACCGCCAAGGCGCTGCGCAATGGCTGGCTGCATACCGGCGACGGCGGCTATATGGACGAGCAGGGCTATCTCTTCATCGTCGATCGCATCAAGGACATGATCGTCAGCGGTGGGGAGAATGTCTATTCGGCCGAGGTGGAGAATGTCATCGCCAGGCATCCGGCGGTCGCCGCCTGCGCCGTGATCGGCGTGCCGCACGAGAAGTGGGGCGAGGCGGTCCATGCCGTAGTGGTGATGCGACCGGGCATGACGGTGGATGAGGATGACGTCCGTCGGCACTGCCGGGAGTTCATCGCCGGGTACAAGGTGCCCAAGACCGTGGAGTTCCGTATGGCGCTGCCGTTGTCGGGGGCGGGGAAGGTGTTGAAGAAGGATCTGCGGGCGCCGTTCTGGGAAGGACGAACGCGGGCGGTGAACTAGACGGAACGGGCCGCGATAGCGGCCCGTTTTTCTTTCAGCCGGGCATGACGATGGCCCAGCGTTTGCTCGTTTGCTCCCCCTCCCGCAATACGTCGCAATACGGGAGGGGGAGCAAACCGTCAGGGTTCGACCACGTTGAACATCGGATCGAAGTCCTCCAGCATCCCGAGCAGCTTCACCACGCTTGCCGTATCCCCCTCGACCTGGATGGCACCCGTCTCGACGAGATGGCTGAACATCGCAGGCAGGCCGTCACCGGCCTGCAGCGCGGCCAGTGCCTCGCGTCCCAGTGACACGCTCGCCGTGCATGCCCCACGCGCCGCGCCGGGCAGGTAGGTCATGGTGGCGTTTTCCAGCCGCATGGCCCAGCATTCGCCCGTCTCGGGGTTGCGCCATTCGATCTCCATCTGTTCGCCGTTGGCCTGGTCGCCATCCAGGCGCACGGCAAAGTAGTCGAGCAGCAGTTCTAGCGGCAGGACCGACACCAGGTCGCGGCTGACATTCCTGCGGCGCAGCTTCGGCACGCCCTTGCGCAGTTCCTGCGCCCCCAGCAGGAAGGCATTGCGCCAGGTCGACGATTCGGCCGCGAAGCCGAGCTGCTCCAGCGCGTCCGCGCACAGGGCGCGGGCGTCCTGGTTGGCCGGGTCGGCGAAGACCAGGTGGTTGCTGACCTCGGCCACCCAGCGGTACTCGCCGCGCGCGAAGTCGGCGCGGGCCTTTTCCAGCAGTGCCTCGGCGCCGCCCATATAGGCCACGTAGCGCGGGCCGGACTGCTCGGGCGGCAGCGTGTGCAGGTGGGCGGGGTTGCCGTCGTACCAGCCGAGATAGCGCTGCACGATGGCCTTCACGTTGTGCGAGATGGTGCCGTAGAAGCCGCGGTTGGCCCACGTGCTGGCGAGCGAATCGGGCAGCTTCATGACCTCCGCCACCTCGATGCCGGTCATCCCGCGGTTCATCAGGCGCACGGTCTGGTCATGCAGGTGCTTGTACAGGTCCCGCTGCTGGCGCAGGTAGTGGCGAATGCGCTCGTTGCCCCAGGTGGGCCAGTTGTGCTGGGCGAACACCACGTCGGCGGTCGGCGCGTAGCGGTCGAGTGCTTCGTCCAGGTAGCGTGACCAGACGCGGGCGTCGCGCGCCTGTGCGCCGCGCAGGGGGCAGAGGTTGTGCATGGTCTGCACGCCGATCTCGGCCGTGTTCAGCGCGCGCAGGCCGGGGAAGTGCATGAACATCTCCGACGGTGCCTCGCTTTCCAGCGCCAGGTGGAAGATGATCTCGACGCCGTCGATGACGTGCGTCTCGACTTCCTGCTCGATGGTCATGGTCGGCGGGATCAGCGTGCCGGTGCCCACCGGGATGCCCTTGCCGATGCCGCAGTCGACCTGGCCGCAGGCGTGCTTGGGCAAAGACAGCCCGCCCTGGAACATGCCACGCCGCATCATGGCATTGCCGGCCAGTACGTTCTCCGACACGGTATGCCACATGAAGCCCTGCGGTGCGATGATCGGTACCTTGCGGGCCACGGCATCGGCTTCGTCCAGCACGCCGCGCGCGCCGCCGTAGTGGTCGGCGTGGCTGTGCGTGTAGATGAGGGCGCTGACCGGGCGGTCGCCACGGTGCTTGCGGTACAGGGCAATTGCTGCCTCGGCGGTCTCGGCGACGGTCAGCGGGTCGATGACGATCACGCCAGTGTCACCCTCGATGAAGCTGACGTTGGCGACGTCGAAGCCGCGCACCTGGTAGACGCGCTCGGTCACCTTGAACAGGCCGTGGGCCATGTTCAGGCGTGCCTGTCGCCACAGGTTGGGGTGGACGGTGGGTGCGGGCTGCGGATCATCGAGGAAGGCGTAGTCGGCCATCGACCAGACCAGCCGGCCCCGGGCGTCGCGGATCTCCGCGTCGGGAATGGTACCGATGAAGCCGCGCTGGGCGTTCTCGAAGTCGATATCGTCCAGAACCGGCTGGACCTGAGAGGTTGCGTTCATGGGAAAGCCGTGAAGTGTGACAAGGGGAAAAAGCAAGGAAAAATCAGTCGGCGGCCTTGGCGCCGGAGGACTGGATAAGCTGAGCCACGACTGGCTCGTTGGCTTCGAAGTCGCGGCGGAATTCCACGGCGCTGTTGCCGACCGGTTCGAGCGAGTAGGTCTCCAGGCGGGTCCTCATGGCCGGGGAGCGGGCGGCGGCGCGGGCTTCCTTTTCCAGACGGGCCAACACGGCCGGGGGCGTCTTTGCCGGCGCCAGCATGCCGACCCATCCGGCCGGGGCGAGTTCGGCATCCTGGAAACCGGCCTCGGTCATGGTCGGTACATTGGGCAGGCCCTTGGCCCGCGTGCTGCCCATCACGGCAAGCGGTTTGATCTTGCCGGAATCCATGTAGGGCCGCAGCGCTACCAGTGTCCCCACGCCCCAGGTGATCGCGCCGGCGGCGATGTCCTGTGCCATCGGCGATTCGCCCTTGTAGGGGATGTGCGCCATGTCGAGCTGCCTGCTGCGGCTCAGGTAGGCACCGACCAGATGGGCATAGGTGCCTTGCCCGTACGAGCCGTAGCTGACCTTGCCCTTGTGCCGGGCGGCCCATGCCAGCAGGCCCTTGACGTCGTTCGCAGGGACGTCGGCGGAGGCGGCGAGCACGAGATTGCCGACGCACAGCTCCGACACGAAGGCGAAGTCGCGCCGGACGTTGTACGGCACGGAGGCATAAAGGTAGGGCGTATTGATGAGCGGTGCGGAGTGGGAGATGAGCACGGTGTAGCCGTCAGCTGTGGCACGCGCTACGTTCTGCAAGGCCAGGATGCCACCGCCACCTGGCTTGTTCTCCACCACGATGCTCTGACCCATCTGCCTGCCCATCTCGTTGGCGAACGAGCGGGCCACCGCGTCGAGCGCGCCCCCCGCGGGCGCCGGGACCACGAAGGTGATGGGACGGCTGGGATACTCCTGGGCGAAGCCGGCGCTGCTGAATGCCAGCGCCAGGACTACGGAAAGTGTCTTGATGCGCACGAAGTGGCTCCTCGCTTGTGTTTCGGTTGGCATGGCTGCCGCGTGGCGGCAACCGCTTCCCGAAGCGTAGGGCCGGCCCCTGGCGTTCATCCCACCGGGGTTGGGGGGCGGGGATTTCCCCAACACCGACCGCGAAACGCCCGCGCCGATCTTTGCGAAAACACGTAGACCACAAGTCAGAAGAGTTGATTTGAATACGCACCGCAAACTGGTGGTGACACACAACTTCATTGACCTGCAGCGTTATCGTGTCGTTTCCAGCGGGAAGGTGCCGACCGGAGCGGTTGCGCTGGCGATGGCGTTCGAGTACGACGGCGGAGGCCTGGGTAAAGCCATATCCCCGGGCGGCCCCTCACCCGCCATGCAGTGGCCGAGGCATGCCAGCTCGCGCGTCAGCGTAGTGGCATCGAGAAACCCGCTACGCCGCATTCGTTGCGGCATGCCTTCGCGACGCACCTGCCGGAGGGCGGCACCGATGTGCACACGATCCAGTTGCTGATGGGCCATCGCAGCCTTGCCACCACGGTGCGCTCTTGAAGATCGCGACCAGCACCGTGCGCGAGCCGTGCTGCCCGCCGACAGCTTGCTTACTGGCGCGCAGCAGCCGCACGCCGACAGCCCCTCAGTTTGTCTTGGCCTGCGCCAATGCAGACAATACAGCAAGGCTCATCGCGCCGACGCCCGCCTTGATCGTGGGCTCCGGCACGGGAGCGAAGAAGGGGGAATGGTTCGAGGGCAGCGCCGTCTCCCCCGGCTTGCGCGAAGCGTGGTAGCGCTGCGGATCGTAGGCGCCGATGAAGAAGTACATCGACGGCACGCCGGCATTGACGAACTCCGAAAAGTCCTCGCTGCCAGTGATCGCCGGCATGCGCGTCACGCCCTTGCCGTAGGCGCTGCGCAACACGGCCTCGGTACGGGTTACCAGTTGCGCATCGTTGATGACGGCCTTGCCGCCCTCAGTAATGCGCACCTCGGGCTCGGGGGCGCCAGCCATGTCGGCCACCGCCTTGGCGGTCCGGTTGACGCCTGCCAGCATCTGCTCGCGCACCTCGGGTTTATAGGACCGGATGGTCCCGCGCAGGACCACGTCGTCGGGGATGATGTTGCCTACGGTGCCGCCCTGGATAGCGCCGACTGTGACCACGCCGAATTCCTTCGGGTCCTTCTCGCGGCTGATCACGCTTTGCAGGTCTACCACGAAGCGTGATGCCATCATGACAGGATCGATCGTCCTGTTCGGGGCGGAACCATGCCCGCCGCGGCCTTTGAAGCGGACTTCCAGGTCATCCGAATTGGAAGTGAGCGGGCCGGCATCGAAACCGATGAAGCCCACCGGCATGGGCGCCGTGTGAAGGGCAAAGGCGTAATCAGGCTTGCCGAAGCGCGTGAACAGGCCGGCCTCGAGCATGGCCTTTGCCCCGGAAACCAGTTCTTCCGCCGGCTGCGCCACGAACATCAAGGTGCCATGCCATTGCGCTTTCATCGACACCAGCGTCTGCGCGGTGCCCACCCAAGCCGCCATGTGCACATCGTGCCCGCAGCTGTGTGCGACCGGCGTGGGCTTGCCCTTCCAGTCAGTGACTGCTTTGCTGGCGTAGGGCAATCCCGTCTTCTCCTCCATCGGCAAGGCGTCGAGTTCGGTGCGCACCAGCACCGTAGGCCCTGGGCCATTACGGAAGATCGCCACCAGGCCCGTCTTGCCGATGCCCTCGGTGACGTCGAAACCGAGCCTGCGCATCTCGCTGGCCAGCCTCGCGGCGGTGCGGGTCTCCTGGAATCCGAGCTCGGGGTGCGCGTGCAGGTCCATGTAGAGGGCGTCGAGCGCGGGGTAGGCCGACACCAGGTTGCCATCGATTGCGGTCTTGAGCTTCGCCACATCGATCTCGGCCTGGGCGCAAACCGTGCTGGCGAACATACTCAGCAACACACCGCCGGCAAGCTGCGATATCCGGGAAGAAAAGGTCATGCAAACGTCTCCGTTGATCTTGGTAGCGGGAGCGCGGCGATCGGCAAACACCGGCGTCACGTTAGTGCCTGGAGCACTAGGCTAGCTGATCGCTGTGGCGGATTCGCCCCCCGGAATGGGTGGCTGGGGATTGCCCTTACGTCAGGGCCACATGCCGCATGCCTTCACACGGCGCGCCAATGCCCCTCCCAGAACTTGTCGCGAATCTGGCGCTTGAGCACCTTGCCAACCGCGCTGCGCGGCAGGTCGGTCCAGAACTCAACCGACTTGGGCGCCTTGACGCCGCCGAGCACCTGCTTGCACTGCGCCATCAGCTCTTCGGCCATGACCTCGTGTCCGGGCTTGACCTGCACGATCGCCTTGACCGCCTCGCCCCATTTGGGATCGGGTACCCCGATCACCGCGCAATCGAGCACGGCCGGGTTGTTGAGGATGACGGCCTCGATTTCCGACGGGAAGACATTGAAGCCACCACTGACGATCATGTCCTTCCTGCGGTCGACGATGGTGATGAAGCCGCGCTCGTCGCGGATGCCGATGTCGGTCGTGTGATGCCAGCCGAACGTCGATACCTGCGCGGTTTCTTCCGGCATCTTGTAGTAGCCCTTCATGACCATGGTCGAGCGGACCACGATCTCCCCTTTTTCACCGGGGCCGAGGAGGTTGCCGTCGTCGTCCATGATCTCGACGCACGCCAGCGGCGTGCCCTTGCCGGCCGAGCGCAGCGCGGCGTCGTCGAAGCTGCCGTTCGGCAGCAGGTAGTCCTGCGGCCGCTTGAAAATCACCGGCATGCCGCATTCGCTCTGGCCGTAAACCTCGTGCACGACCGGGCCGAAGCGCTCCACCGCCTCGCGCATCCGCTCCGGGGCGATGGGCGCGCCACCGACCAGCAGGCATCGGAGCGAGGACAGGTCCGCGGTGGCAATGGCCGGGTCCGCCAGCAAGGCGTAGAGGACGGTGGGCGGGAGGAACATATGGGTGATGCCCTCGCGCTGGATGACCTCCAGCACGGTCTTTGGATCGAAGCCTGGCAACACCACGGTGCGGCCGCCCCGGATCGCCCCTGCCAGCGTGACGATGGCGGCCGCATGCGTGAGCGGCGCCACCGCCAGCACGCGCGAGGCGCGCTCCAGTTGCAGCGATTCGTAGACGTTGATCAGGGCGATCTCGTATGAGCGGTGGGTATGCTCCGCGCCTTTCGACGGGCCGGTAGTGCCGCCGGTGGGCTGCAGCAGCATGGTCTGGTCCGGATTCTCCGGCGGCGCGCGAAACGGCTCACGGTAGGCGTCGAGCCAGTCCTGCAGGCAGTCGCCATGCGCCGAGGGTTGGTCGATGCAGATGAACTTGCGCACCCGTGGCAGGCCGGCCTTCAGCGCCAGCACGGCGTTTTCGTACGCGCTGTGGAACAGGATGGCCTCGCAGTCGGCGTAGTCGAGCACGGCGATGTTGGTCTCTACCGCGTTGCGCGTGTGCACCGAGATCCAGGCCATGTCGGCCCGGTTGGCAGCGATCTGCAGCAGGCTGATGCGATAGTCGTTCGGCGCGTAGATCGCGATATGCGCGCCGGGCGACAGCGCCTTGTCGGCGTTCAGGCCATGGGCCACGGCATGCACGAAGCGCCTGGCCTGGGCAAAGGTGACGTGCGTGGCGCCGTCGATGAAGGCGAGGTCATCCGCGAAGCGTGAGGCGGCGGCGTCGAAGTAGTCTGCTAGGCGCATTGGGTTCTCCTTTGTGCTTCGCCGGCCCAGCCGCGGGGTAGGGCGGGCCAGCTGATGGTCTGGATGGGGGCTCGCCCGCCGTGGCGGGACGGCGTGCTCAAGGTGTGACGATATTGAATTGGGTGTCGAAGGTATCGAGCATGCCGATGAACTCGCCCAGCTTCTGGCCCTGACCCTCGAGCTTGATCTGGCCCTTACTGACCGCGGTCGGGAAGTCCAGGCGACGCAGGTTGATCTCGTCCAGCGTGGCCTTGGCCAGGCGCACGGTGACGTCGGCGTTCGGGTTCAGTTCGCCGCGCCGGTATGTCAGCACGCCGTTGTGCAGCGTCAGCGCGAAGGGCTGCTTGCTGTCCTCGAACACCCAGTTCAGCGTCATGTCGTGGCCCTGTGCCTTCCCGGCGTTCATGCGCACGGCAAGGTAGTCGAAGAACAGGCCAGGTTCCATCGCCTGGATCATGTCGAGGCGGGTGGCGCCCATGTCGTACTTCGGGACACCGTTGCGCAGTTCCATGGCTGCCGTCAGGTAGGCGTTGCGCCATGTGGCATTTTCAGTCTGGTAGCCGAGTTGCTCCAGCGCCGCCGCCTGCAGGTCACGCGCGGCCTTGTTGTCGGCATCGGCGAATACGACGTGGTTGCCGAGCTGCACGGCCCAGCGGTAATCCCCCTTGTCCATCGCGCCGCGCATCAGGCGCAGCACGGCGTCAGCACCGCCCATGGCGGCTACATAGCGCCTGGCGGCATCGGTTGGCGGCAACGGGTCGAGGTTTGCCGGATTGCCGTCGTAGAAGCCGAGGTAGCGCTGGTACACGGCACGCGAGTTGTGGCTGAGCGAGCCGTAGTAGCCGCGCGTGTACCACTTGCGGTCGAGGTCGCCCGGAAGCTTGTCCATCTTCTCGGAGATCTCGGCCGGTGTGTAGCCTTTGTTGATCAGGTTCAGCGTGCCGTTATTGAGGTATGCATACATGTCACGCTGGTCGGCCAGCATCGTGCGGATGCGGTCGGCGCCCCAGGTCGGCCAGTTGTGCGACACGAACATCACGTCGACCTTGTCGCCGTAGCGCTCCAGGCTCGCGTCGATGTAGGTGGCCCACGCCTTGGGGTCGCGCACCAGCGCGCCACGCAGCGTGAGAATGTTGTGCATCATCGGCGTCGTGTTCTCCGACATGCACAACGCCCGCAGCTCAGGGAAGAAGAAATTCATCTCGGCAGGCGCTTCCGTGCCCGGCGTGAGCTGGAACTCGACCTGGACACCAGCGATCCGGTGCGTCTCGAACGTGTTCCGGATCAGCACGGTCGGCGCAAGCAGGGTCTGCGTGCCGTGCACCGGCAGGCCCTTGCCGAGCCCGCCGTCGATCTGCCCGAGTTCGCCGTGCGGCAGCAGGACGCCGTACTGGAACTGCGCGCGGCGCATCATGGCGGTTCCGGCCAGGACTCCCTCGCTGATGGCTTCCTCCATGAAGCCGGCCGGGGCATAGATCTTCACCTTGCCGGAACGCACGTCAGCCTCGTCCACGACGCCGCGCACGCCGCCGAAGTGGTCGCCGTGGCTGTGGCTGTAGGCCACCGCCACCACCGGCTTGCGCGGGCGATGCTGGTAGTACAGTTCCAGCCCTGCGCGGGACGTCTCGGTCACGGTCAGCGGGTCGATGATGAACAAGCCCTCGTCGCCCTCGATGATCGTCATATTGGCCGCGTCAATGCCGCGGACCTGGTAGATGCGCGGCGCCACCTCGAACAGGCCGGCGTTGCGGTTCAACTGGGCCAGCCGCCACAGGGCAGGGTTGATGGCGTCGGACACCTTGTCGGTATCCAGGAAAGCGTAGGAGTCCAGGTCGATCACGACCTGCCCGGCCGCATTGCGGATCTTGCCCTTGAATGGCGCCACCAGGCCGCGCGTGACCGACTCGAAATCGGTGCGGTCGGTAAACGGCAAGGCCTTCACGGCCTCGGCGTTCTTCGCGGCGGTGATGGTGCTCGGCGGCAGGCTGCCTTGCGGGTTGGCGGCCAGCACGGGCTGGAACAGCGTCGCGCCGATCAGCGACGCCATCACGGCCAGACGGCAACGCGCGGTTGAAAAGCGATTCATACATCCCTCCAGTAAGTCTTCTCTATGCGGCAGGCGGGGCGTTCACCGCCGGATCAGCGACGCGATGAACTGCCGCCCCTGCTCGGTGTACGGCGGGGGCAACGGATCCAAGGCCTTTGGCGGGCAGCGATAGACGGCTCGCGCGTGGCTGAACGTGCGGAACCCGTCCCGGCCGTGGTAGACGCCCATGCCGCTTGGGCCGACGCCGCCGAACGGCAAATCCTCGACGCCGCCGTGAGCGAGCACGCCGTTGAGCGTCACGCCGCCCGACGTGGTGCGCGTCGAGGACGCGCGCTTCTTCCGTGGGGTCGGTGCCGAAGTAGTACAGGCCGAGCGGATGCGGATGCGCCTCGATGTACGCAAGCACCTCGTCGATGGAGTCGTAGGGCTTCACCGGCAACAGCGGCCCGAAGATCTCGTCCTGCATGATGGCCATGTCGTCGGTCGGGTCGATGACCAGCGCCGGGGCCATGCGGCACACCGTGCCTGCGTCATCAAAGGACTCGTTCGCCGGGCTCAGCTCGACGACGCGGGCGCCATGACGGGCCGCGTCGGCCAGGTAGCCCTGCAGGCGCCGCAGGTGCCGCTCGTTGACGATGGCCGTGTAGTCGGGGTTGTCGCGAAGCGTGGGATAGCACCGCGCCACGGTGTCGCGGGCCGCGTCGATGAAGGCTTCCACGCTCGCTTTCGGCACGAATACGTAGTCGGGCGCCAGGCAGATCTGGCCTGCGTTGCACAGCTTGCCGGCCATGATGCGGGCCGCGGCCTCGCGCAGGTCCGCCGACTGCGAGACGATGGTCGGCGATTTGCCGCCGAGTTCCAGCGTGACCGGCACGAGATTCTGCGCCGCGGCGGCCATTACCTTGCGCCCGACGGAGCCCGCGCCGGTGAACAGGAGATGGTCGAAACGCTGGCGGGTAAAAGCTTCACCAACGTCCTGGCCGCCTGTCACCACCGCGACCTCGCGCTCGTCGTAGGCCGAGCGGATCAGCCGCGCCATCAGCTCCGCGGTGGCCGGGGTGAATTCCGATGGCTTGATCACCGCGCGATTGCCCGCGGCGAGGATGCCGGGCAAGGCCATGAAACACGCGGCCATCGGGAAGTTCCACGGCCCCATGACGCCCACCACGCCCCGCGGCTGGTATTGCACCCAAGCCTCGCCACGCGGCACCGGGCGCGGCTCCGGCTGCATCCATTGCTCCACTTGCGCGCGTGCGTGCTTCAGCGCGTTCAGCGGGGAAAGCACCTCGGTCACGCGGGAGAAATCATGGCTGCGGTGGCCGAAGTCGGCGCCGATGGTCTCTACGATCTCCTGCTGGTGATCCACCAGCAGGCCGATCGCGCGGTCCAGCCAGTCGATGCGCTGCGCCGCACTGGCCGGTCCGGCTGCCAGATGCGCCGCCCGCTGGCACGCGACGATGGCGGCGATCCGGGCGTCGATGCCCGCGCTGGTGCAGGTGGGGGTATTGTCTTGCATGCTGTCTTCTCCTTGATCTCAGCCGGCCGTGCCGGAACGGCCGAGGATCAGGTCGGCGGCCTTCTCGCCGATCATGATGGCGGGGGCATTGGTGTTGCCGCCGATGATCGTCGGCATGATCGAGGCGTCGGCCACTCGCAGGCCCTCCACCCCGCGCACACGCAAATCCGGATCCACCACGGACGCAACATCCCCGCCCATGCGGCAGGTGCCCACGGGGTGGAAAGCCGTATCAGCCTGCTGGCGGATCATGGCGCGGATGGCGTCGTCGTCGCTGCCGTCGGCCGCGAGGTGGCCATGGTGCAGCGGCTTCGCGCCGAAGCGGGACAGCGGCGCCTGGTCCAGGATGCGCTTGACGATGCGCACGCCTCTCACCAGCACATCCATGTCGCGTTCATCGGACAGCATGTTCAGGTCGATGGCGGGCACCTCGCCGGGATCGGCGGACTTCAGGCGCAGCACGCCCCGGCTGTATGGGCGCAGCACGCAGACGTGGCACGAGTAGCCATGGCCGTACGGATGCTTGCGGTCGACGATGGCCGGCGCAAAGTGAAGTTGAAGGTCGGGATCGGCCAGTTCCGGCTGCGACTTGATGAACGCACCCGCCTCCACGAGATTGCTGGTCCACATGCCGGTGCGCACGCGCCGGTAGTAGCGGCGCAGTTCCATTGCCATGCGCAGGCCGCCGCGCAACGAGATGCCGAACAGGTCGGCGGTGGTCAGCCGCGCCGACAGCAGCGCGTCGACGTGCTCCTGCAGGTTGCGGCCCACTTCGGGCGCGTCGTGGATGACGGCGATGCCATGCTCGCGCAGATGGCCGGCCGGCCCGATGCCGGAGAGCATCAGCAGTTGCGGCGAGCCATATGCCCCGGCGCTCAGGATGATCTCGCGCCGGGCCCGCAGCACCTGCTCCCGGCCATCGCGCATCACGGCCACGCCGGCGGCGCGCTTGCCGTCGAACACGATGCGCAGCACCTGCGTATCCGTCAGCACATGCAGGTTGCCGCGTCCGCCGGACAGGTCGCCCTTGCCGCCCCGGCTGCCGTGCAGGTAGGCGCGGGCGGCATTCCACCGTTCACCGTTGCGCTGGGTGACCTGGAACATGCCCGCGCCTTCCTGGCGCGGACCGTTGAAGTCGTCGTTGCGCGGGTAGCCGGCCGCCTGCGCGGCCTCGATAAACAGGTGCGAGAACGGCGTGGGCGAGCGCACGTCGCTGACATGGAGCGGACCATGGCCGCCGTGCAGCGCGTCGTCGTCGCGGCCCGCCAGGCGCTCATTGCATTCGGCGCGCCGGAAGTACGGCAGCACGTCCTGCCACGCCCACCCGTCGCAGCCGAGCGCCGCCCAGCGGTCGTAGTCGCCAGGCGTGCCGCGGATGTAGATCATGCCGTTGATCGACGAGCTCCCACCCAGGCCCCGGCCGCGCGGCTGGAAGCTGCGGCGCCCGTTGAGTCCGGCCTCGCGCTCGGAGCGGTAAAGGTAGTTGCGCTGGCTGCGACGAGTGACGGTAACGGCCGCCGCCACCGGCGTCGTGACCAGTGCACTTTTGTCGTGCGGCCCTGATTCGAGCAGCGCGACTCTTCCGCTGCCTGCGTCGGCCAGACGGCCCGCCACGGCACAGCCGGCCGATCCGCCGCCAATCACGATGTAGTCAAACTGACTTTCCATCAGGTGCATTCCTTGTCCTCGTGAGATGTCCAGGCTCCGCAGCCCTTCACTGACCTGGCATGCGGATGCCTTCATACGCTCGACCATCCAGTGGCGTGTCATGGAACGGCAGCCTAGATGCCGCGCCGGTCCTGGTTGCGCACTTCCACCTGCCTCGGATAGACACGGCAGCAGGGAGGTCGCCCACTGGAAGATCCCGTTTCGCGTAAGAAGCGGGCGCGCGAATTCTTGCTGCGATCGGCTTCCCCGGCCGCCAACGCCAGAATTCGCACAGTAAGTGCGACTAGCCGGATACGTGTCTCTTGCCCCCGGCGTCACAGACGGATTGAAGCATTCGAGATAGGGGCGATACCCACCGGGCTTGGGGGGGGAATTGTGTAATGCGCCGAACGGGGCAATGTCGCGACAAGGGTGCTGGAATATCGTCAGCGAGCCACATTACGAATTGACCGGCTGCGCCAATCTCTGTGGCGTTGCTTCAGGCGCGAGGGCGGAACCTGATCCCGGAAACGGCGCTGGAGGCAGCGCTGGAGGGCGATGGAGCGCAGGCACAAGCTTTCGACATTGCCGGTGCCGCGCTGCTCATCAACTGACTGCGTGGAACGCCGGCAGGACTTCCGCGGCGATTTCTTCGATCACCTCGCGCGGCGGGCGCCCCGAGGCCGGTAAGTTCAGCGATACATGATGTGTCCCGCTTTCACGCATGTCCCGCAGCACGTCGACCAGGCCGCGCCGCCCGACGTGGTAGCCCAGTGGAATGGGCGTTGCGGGCGCGTCCGGGTTGGCATCCAGGTCCAGTCGCATGGCCACACCAAAGCCTCGGAACGCACCGGGCACGGCGCGCTCGACCGCGGTGCGCCACATCCGGTGCCTGGCGTGCTGGTCCTGCGGCTCGCGGTGATAGGTCATCCAGCCGCAGGCGTTCCGTGCGATCCAGTCGACGCTCTGGCCGCCTGAGCCAACGGCCAGCAGCGGGATGGCGGCTGGCGACGCCGGCAACAGGAAGAACGCCGGCGAATCGGGACCTGCGTGGTCAGGCGCGACTCGTGAGGGCAGGTTGACCGCCGCCGCGACGGTCTCCCAGTTGCGCCGGAACAGTTCCCTGCGTTGCTCGGTGTCCTTGCCGAACGCGGCGTACTCCGGTGGCCGGTCGCCGGAGCCCAGGCCGAGCATGAAGCGATTCTGCGACAGTGCATTGGTCGAGATGGCACCCTTGGCAATATGCAGCGGATGCCGCAGTGTCAGGACGATGGCGCCGCTGGCCAGGGCGATCTGTTCGGTCCGCGCAGCCAGCGCGCCGAGGAAGACCCAGGGATCGAGGTGGCCGACTGGATCCGGATAGTCGGCACTGTTGAGCGGCACGTCGCGGATCCAGAGCACACGAAATCCGAGCGTGTCGGCCAGGCGGGCCAGCCCAAGCTGCTCGCTGAAGTCCGCCACGGTTTGCCCGGCCCGGAGCATCGGCAGTGACAGGCCCACGGAGAGTTGCCGGTCACTGAAGACCCGCCCGAACGTGCCTGCGTGCTTGTTGTCCATCGCGCATTCCTCCTTTCGCGCAGCGCTTCACGGCGCCTTCAGCTCGGCGGTGACGGCGACCGCCACGGGCAGCCGGCCCGGCAGGTTGCGCACCCCGCACAAGGAACGCGCATGGCCGGCCCGGCCGGCGAATACCGCCGCCAGCAATTCCGAGGCGCCGTCGAGCACATACGGATGGCGCTCGAAATCGTCGGTGCACGCGACATAGCCTTCCACGCGCACGATCTGCCTGACACGTCCGAATCCCCCCAGGTAGCGATGCATCTGGGAAAGGGCATTGAGGGTGGCCAGCCTGGCGGCGAGCCGGCCTTCCTCGACCGTCAGCTCGCCACCGACCAGGCCGACCAGTTTCGGCTGGCCGGCGACCATCGGGCCCTGCATCGATACGAACAGCATCGCACCCGCCTCCACCACCGGCAGGTAGGCGCCCAGCGGCTGCATCGGTTCGGGCAAGGCAAGGCCAAGCGCCGCCAGGCGCTCCATCACGTCGTCAGCCATGGTTGGGCTCCCGCGTTATTGCATGACGCCGGCAAGGCATCATGCCACCCAAGGCAGGAGCACAATGCTGCCCCGGGCGTGTTGGCCGGCGATGCGCCGGTGTGCCTCGGCAGCCTGCGACAAGGGCAGCACGCTGTCAACCTGCGGCTTGATCTTGCCCTCCCGGATCGGGGCGAGCCAGGCGTCAAAGTCCTCGATGTCGCCCACCAGCGTGCCGCGCAACTGCTTCTGCGCGAAGAAGAAGTCGCGGATATCGAAGGTGACATCCGTGCCGGCCATGAAGCCCATGGCCACGATGATGCCGAGGGGCTTCACCGCGGCAATCGTGCGGGGCAGGATGTCGCCACCCAGGTTGTCGATCGCGACATCGACGCCGCGGCCATCGGTCCAGGCGTGCAGTGCTTCAACGAAATCCTCTTCCCTGGCATTGATGACCAGTTCGGCGCCGAGGTCTTTTGCGAGCGCGGCAGAGGCGTTGTCCTGCACGGTGGTGGCCACGCGCGCGCCGAGGGCACGGGCTACCTGGATGGCCATCATGCCGGTGCTCGACGCGCCGGCATGAATCAGCACCATGTCGCCTTCGGTGACTTCGCCGACGATCTGCACCGAGCGGATGGCGATCAGCAGCGCCACCGGCAGTGCCGCAACCTGCTCGACCGGCAGGCCGGTGGTGTCGCGCAGCAGCCAGGCCTCGGGCACGACGATGTACTGGGCATAGGTGCCCGGGATCTGGATGCCGGGGATCGCGTAGCTGGCCGCCGCGGTCACCGGGCGGATGCCGGCCTCGGCCGCAGCGGTCGGGTAGCCTGGCATGGAGATCACGCGATCGCCGGGCGCGAAGCGGGTTACGCCCTCGCCAAGCCCGGCCACTTCCCCGACTGCGTCGGATCCCAGGATGTGGGGGAACGGCAGCGCCGGGGCGATCTGCCCGAGGCGCACATAGTGATCCAGCCGGTTCACGCCGACGGCCAGTACCTTGACCAGCACTTCGCCCGGGCCGGGCGTCGGGGTAGCCATGTCTTCCAGTTGAATCTGCTCGGGTCCGCCAAAGGACCGGATGACTGCTGCTTGCATCTTGGAACTCCAATATCAGTGAATCGGTGCCTCGGTTCGAGGCACCTGGTGTCTTTGTCCTGTGTCTTTGCCCTGTGCTCTACGACCGGGGCCAGGGACAATGCCGCGACGGTGGACGAGCTTGACCAGAACCTGGCCCGGAGCGCACCACGCCGCGGCGTAGCAAGGCCTCGTCCCACGCTTACGCGAGCAGCACCGTGATGGCCTTTTCTTCGGTGTAGGCCAGCACGCCGGACAACCCGCATTCGCGCCCGATGCCGCTGGTCTTCATGCCGCCCCAAGGCAGCCGCGCATCGATCGGTGCCCAGCAATTGATGCCGATGGCGCCCGCCTTGACCGCATGCGCGACGCGATGGGCCCGTGCCAGGTTGCTGGTCCAGACGGTGGCGGCAAGCCCGTAGCGCGTATCGTTGGCCAGTGCGATCGCCTCGTCTTCGGAATCGAAGGCAATCACGACTCCGACGGGACCGAAGATTTCCTCCTGCGCGATGCGCATGCTGTTGCGCGCCTTCGCAAAGATGGTCGGCCTGGCGAACCAGCCGCGCGTGTGCGGCGCGACGCCACCAGCCAGCAACTGAGCGCCTTCCCTGATGCCCTCCGCGATATAGGCGTTGATGCGCTCGAATTGCTCGCGCTTGGCCACGGCACCCATCTGCACGCCTTCCGCCGCAGGATCGCCGACCGCGATCGATGCCGCCACCTCCGCCAGCGCCGTGGCAAACGAATCGGCAAGGCTGCGGTGCACCAGGATGCGCGAGCCAGCGGCGCAAACCTGTCCTTGGTTGAAGAACAGGCCCATCGCGCAGCCTTTCACAGCGGCTTCCAGCGGCGCATCCTCGAACACGATCTGCGGGCTCTTGCCGCCGAGTTCCAGTGATACGCGCTTGAACAGCGGCCCGGCAATGCGCTGGATCTCGCGCCCGACCTCGGGGCTGCCGGTGAAGGTGATCTTGTCCACGCCGGGGTGCTCGCACAACGCGCGGCCCACGACCTCGCCAGCGCCGGTCACGACGTTCAGCACGCCGTCAGGGAACCCGGCTTCCTTGCACAGCGCCGCAAGATGCAACGCGGACTGCGGCGTCTCCTCGGCCGGCTTCAGCACCAGGGTGCAGCCGGCGGCCAGCGCCGGCCCGATCTTCCAGCAGGTGATCATGAAGGGCGTGTTCCACGGCACGATCGCCGCCACCACGCCAACCGGCTCGCGCCGGGTATAAGAGAGCGTCTGCATGCCCATGTAGCCAGGCGTGGGGATGCTGCGGCCTTCGATCTTGTCGGCCCAGCCCGCCGCGCTGCGCAGCGTCGCGATGCCGTTGGGCAAATCGAGCACCGCCGGCTCCGCCAGCGGCCGCCCGATCGATTGGGCGTCGTACTGGCCGAGTTGCGCCGCGTCGCGTTCGCACAGGTCTGCAAGCTTGCCGATCAACCGGCCACGTTCCGTGCCGGACATGCGCGACCAGATTCCGCCGTCCAGCTGAGCGCGCGCAGCCTGTACCGCACGGTCCACATCCTCGCGCGTGCCGGCGGCCATGGTAGCGATGACGCTCTCCGTCACCGGGCTGGTGACGTCGAGGGTAAGACCGCTGGAGGCGGCCACGGCCTGCCCGTCAATGAAGTGCCGAAGCATCGGGATCATCTTTTGTCTCCTGTTGGCCAGCCGCAATGTCTGGCGGCTGTCTGCCCGCGGGATCGAGGGCGAGCCGGCAGTCTCCCAAGGTCGCCGCAGTCCGGCCATTGCGAAGATTCGCAGTGCTGTTCCGCCGGCCAGCGGAGATCGGATAATTGACCGACCGCACGGTCGGTTATAAGATCGGTCGCGTTACGTGGCCGGCTGATCGCGCGTAGGGCGAGAACGGCGCGCAAAGGAGGCGACATGATCACGCAAAGCTATGAAGCAGTGCTGCTGTGCGCACAACGGGAGCTGCGCGATACGCTGCTGGCAAGCGGCCGTGCCCCGGCCAGGCCGGGCAGTCGTGAACTGGCTGCCGAGATGCTGCTGAACCTCGATGACGCGCAAGCTTGCTGGCGCGTGGCCGCGCGATGGCTGCGGGCGAGCTTTGCCGTGGATCGGGTCGACGCAGGCTTCCACACGCCCGGGCAGCGCTACTACATCCCCTCGGCGCAGGCGCTCGCGTCCGACGATGTGCCGCAGATGGCCGGCACGCCCATCGATACCCACGAAGCGGGCGTCGCTTCGCTATGGCTCACTGGCGAGCCGATCGCCTTCCGGGAAGTCGACAGCGATGCGCGGCTGAGCCGGTCGCTGCGCCGGGTCCTGACCCATGCGCACACCGCGTCCAAGCTCGCGACATGCGTGCGCCACCAGTCCAGACCGGTTGGCCTGATCTGCCTGGACCAGCTCGACCGGGTACGCAACTGGTCGGAGCAGGACGCGCTGCAGCTCAAGAGCGTGGCGGCCGACATTCTCGGCCCCATTCTCCATGCCGCGCGCCAGCTGGCTGCGCAGCGCGACGCGGCGTGCGGGGAGGGCGCGGCACCGCCTGCCGACGCCAGCCAGCTGACTGCGTCGGAGGCCCGCGTCGCGCGCCTGGTTGCGCGCGGCCTCAGCTACAAGGAAATCGCCCGCGAGCTGGAGCGCTCGCATTCCACCGTCGATCATCACCTGCGCAGTATCCGGCAGAAGCTTGGCGTTTCCTCGACGTCCCGCCTGATCCGCGTGCTTGCCGGGATTTTCCCGCAGCATGCCAACTGAGCGACAGGATGGTCCCTGTCCGGACCTTGAGACACTGGATACCCCTTGCAAGCCGGGTGGCCTGATGGGGCACCAGCACCGCAGCGAGATTTGTCCACCATTTGTCCATCATTTGTCCACCGCATGACCGGATAAGCCTGTGGACAAGCCGGGCGGGGACAGATAGCCAACGGCCTCCGAGGATTTGATCAATGTTCCGGCAAAGAGAGTAGCCGCAACCGAACCGCCGGATCTGGCACGAATAGTACGAATGCTCCTATAACTGGAAGGTGGACCGGAAGGCACCGGCCTCACTTGTCTAGGAGGAGCATCATGTGCCGCTGGCTGGCCTACTCGGGCAAATCCGTTCCGCTGGAAACGGTGCTGTTCCAGCCGGAACACTCGCTGATCGACCAGAGCCTGAATTCGCGGCTGGGTCAAACCACTACCAATGGCGACGGGTTCGGTGTCGGCTGGTACGGGCGTCACTCGGAGGTGCCGTTCCGCTACCGCTGCCTGCACCCGGCCTGGAGCGACACCAACCTGCGTGAGACGGCGCGGGCCGTGCGGGCGCCGCTGTTCGTCGCCCACGTGCGCGCGGCCACCGGCACGCCGACGCAGGAGACCAACTGCCATCCGTTCCGCTTCGGCCGCTGGCTGTTCGTGCATAACGGCCTGATCCGCGAATACCCCCTCGTGCGGCGCGACCTGATGATGGCCGTGGCGCCGCACCTGTTCCGCTGGATCGAGGGATCGACCGATTCCGAGGTCATGTTCTTCCTGGCCCTGACCTTTGGCCTGGAGCGCGACCCGTGCAGCGCGCTGGAGCAGATGGCCGGGCTGATCGAGGACGTCGGCCACCGCCACGACGTGCAGTATCCACTCAATATGACCGTCTGCGTGACCGATGGCCGGCAGATCGTGGCAGTGCGCTATTCGAGCGAGGCAGACTCGCGCTCGCTGTTCCACAGCACCTCGTTCCGGCAGTTGCGCGCACTCTACCCGGATGACCCGCGCGTCATCGCCGCCGGCGACGATGCCTTCCTGGTGCTGTCCGAGCCGCTGATCAATGTGCAGGGGGTGTGGGAGGAGATTCCCGAGGCGAGCATCCTGGTCGCCCGGGGCGGTGAGATCGAGCACAACCGCTTCCTGCCGCGGCTGCCGAACCAGTCGAAGTAAGGGGGCGGTCGGAGGCGAATCGGGAGCGGGATTCAGCGCCACAAGGGCGGGCAGGCGGTGGTGGACTGCTTGCCGGGCTGGCAGCTATTTGGGATAGACGCGTGAGTGCCGTTCTGGATGCTCGGCCACGGCCCAAAGCGCCGCAAGGTGCTCGCGATGACGATTCGCATGGTGTCCCCGGAGCGATTCGTCGAAATTTTCAGAAAAGTCTTGCCAGCCAACTGCGCGCGCCTTAGTATTCGGTCCCTTCGCAACACGAAGCGCGGCTGCAAAGCAGACGGGACAAGGGTTGCGGGGGCAAAGGTGAGGTTGGCGGTGCTATTGCTATAGGCGCGGCGAACCGGAGCAAAAAAAAGTTTTGCAAAACCTTTGATAAAACGTAGAAAGTAATTCATAATCTCGTTTCTCTGCTGCTGAAAACAAAGCAGCGACGCGGTAAGCAAAGCGAATCGCGGCAAGTTCTTTAACAAACAAACAACCGATAAGTGTGGGCGCTTGATAGCGGATGCCCGGTGCGCAAGCACTGGAGCTTACAAGTTATAAAGTGCTCGCACAGTAAAACATGTTCGGTTCTTCTTCGGGAGGATCGAGTCAGTTTT